>JAFNVE010000010.1 GCA_017379955.1 Tidjanibacter sp.
CAGAACAACAATGCTGCGCCAAGAAGTGTAATTCGTTTCATAGTGTTAATAGGTTATGTGTGTTTATTAGTTAGTTCCCAAGTGCTCCATTGGCTCGGCTGAGCAACTCCAAGAGTGCCTTGTCGTGGCCATATACAAGTTCGCAAACACCGTCTTGACCCCTGCCAAGTAGCATCGTTGCTCCGCTCCCGGGTGTCCAGGCGGGCCATTGGGGAACTGCTGGCGATTGGGGGCTTCCCGTGTGGCAGAAGGCCGCCCACGCTGCACTCATCTTCTCCGAGAGTGCCAATGCGCTCTTGGTGCCACCCGTCATCGACGAGGCGAGCGTTGTGTTGCCCATAGCGAAGGGAATCTCCAACATATGGTGCGAGCGGAAAACGCCATCCTCGGTTGGCGACTCGTAGCCGAAGAGATACATATATATAGGTGTGGATATGCCCTCCTCGTAGCGACGCTCGGCAAAGTTCAGAGCCATACGGCGGAATTTGATATCTAAGTCAAAGAGTTCGCTCGGCGAGTAGCTGGTGCGAGGGTAGCTGATGCGATACTGCTCCTCTGCCTTCGAGTAGAGTGAACCTAAGCGAGTGATTACCAACGAATCACGGCCACGCTCATCCATCGATGCATAATCCATCTTATAGAGGCTGGGTGTTGCCTCGTGTTTGTTGGTGCCTATCAGAATAGGGATGTTGGATGCCCTGCGTGGTGCGGCAATGTAGGGTTGCTCGGTGAGCACAACACCATCGAGCGAGGGAGCCCAACCGAAGTAGTCGATGAGGTTGTCATCCTCAACAAAGGCGTTGCTGGTGCCATCCTCAAAGGCCATTGCGCGTACTCTCTCAAGTGCTACATTGGTAGCCTCGTGCAGTGCTGAGTGGCTGATGGTGTCGAGTACTGCGATATTCTCGGCAGTGATACCCAACTCATTGAGAGCAATCGAGGCCAAACGGCGCGAATACTTGCTATCCATCACCTTGAACAACGCACCACTCTCGATAATTGCCTTGTGAATCAGACCCTCTGTCTGAGGCATCGACAAGAGTGTCATCACCTTACCGCCACCGGTACCCTGACCCATCAGAGTAATATTCTCTGGGTCGCCGCCAAAGTGGGCGATGTTGGCCTTAATCCAGCGCAGAGCAGCCACAAGGTCGAGCAGGCCGGCATTTGCCGAGTGCTGGTACTTCTGACCCATAAAAGAGAGGTCGAGGAATCCAAACGAGTTCAGACGGTGGTTGGGAGTAATGACCACAAGATTGTGATTATTAGCCAGATACTCGCCATCGTATCCTGCGAGTTCGTGGCTGTGGCCGATTGTATAGCCGGTGAAGAGATAGACCAAAACGGGTTTTTTGGTGCCGGGGCGGATATCTCGTGTCCAGATGTTCAGGTTCAGACAATCCTCATCTTTTGTACCCTCGTCAACATTGTACCAATTTACCTCGCTCTGCGTTCTCTCGTAGATTACTTGTGGTGGTACAGGGCCGTAATTGGTGCAGTCGAGTGCCTCCTGGCGTTTGGGTGCTGCCTCGGGTGCCATAAAACGCTCGGCGGTAGCATAGGGGATACCCTTGAATACATAGACTCCCGAAGAGGCGATCTTGCCGATAACCTCACCCTCGCTTGTAAGTGCATAGACCTTCTCACCTGCGCTCTGTTGAGCCGCACCTCGGCGAGCCGAATTGCACGACGCAAAAAGCACAATGCAGAGAAGCATCATAAGAGCCATCTTTGGGCTCAGGAAACTGTTGTATGGAAGTCTGTTTTTCATTTATACAAATTTGGGGAAAATTTATCAAATATAATAGGTGGATTTGTTCAAAAGTGATTTCACATTAGTTCAAATCGAATATAACAAATGTTGAACGGATGCAACAAATGTTTCAAAATACCTTATTTTGATGGATTTTGGCGATATTTTTTGTAGAACTCGACCAAATTCGTTACTTTTACTGAATAGCAAAAAACAAAACCAATGAAACAACTGATTCAACACTTCTCAAATATCGTTTTTGGGGCTGCCTTATTAGCCCTTGCGCTGCTCTTTAATGCGTGTGGTGGAGGGAAAGAGAGTCTTGATGACGAGTCTATTAAACAAAATAGCGTCAGCGCGCGCATGACGGCAGATATAATCTCGAACACTACTATCAACGCATTTTGCGAAGACGCATTTGGTTATATCTGGATAGCAACAGAGCGAGGACTTAATAAATATAATGGAAAGGATTTTGTTCAGTACTATCGTTCCTACTCCAATAACAATGCAGGTCTTCTCTCCTCGCGTGTAACCTCTCTCTTCTCTGATTCTGACCGCCGAATGTGGATTGGTACGGTTGCTGGAATCAATGTAATGAGCGATGATGACTCGTTTTTAGCCTATGAGATAGATGGACCCGACAAGTCGGTGCGTTCAATCTTCGAGGCGAAGGGCGGAACGATGTATGTGGTGATTGGCTATCAGTTGTACCGACTTAACAGAGAGGCCAACATCTTTGAAGCAGTACACGACTCAACTGAGGAGTCGGTGGCCCAATCGGCAAATTATATCGACTATGTACCTGCCGGTGACGGCAATATATGGCACATAACTCCACGCTCGGCCACCCTGCTCAATGGCACAAACCTCTCGGTGATTTGCACCCGTCAGTTGAAGCACGCCCCGACAGGCTCGTATGTTGACGACAAGGGTAATCTCTGGCTGCTCGCACCCGAAGGATTGCAGATTGTGAATTCGTCGATGTCCGGGCTGATTCCTCTCCCCGCCAATCTCGCCAAGGAGGAGAGTGGCTATAACACTTTGGGTATCAGAGCAATCTATCGCTACTCGGATGAGGAGTTGATTTTGGTCACCAACGACAATACCGTTTTGCTCTACAACACTGTGCTCGACCGC
>JAFNVE010000083.1 GCA_017379955.1 Tidjanibacter sp.
GGCAATCGTGGAGGAGTTCTCGAAACTCGGAATTAAGATGTCGATTGATGACGAGGAGGATGCACTCTACGTGGAGGGTGGTGAGATTATTGGCGGCACGGTATCTTCGCGTGGCGACCACCGAATTGCCATGTCTGCCGCAGTGGCAGGCTTGTGCAGTCGCGAGGGTGTAACTATCGAGGATGCAGAGGCTGTTGCCAAGTCCTACCCTACTTTCTGGGAAGACCTTAAATCGTTAACCAACAACGCTGTACGTTATGAATAGATTCTCCGCTGGTGGTAGTTTTGGCATTACCGTATTTGGTGAGTCGCACGGCGAAATGATTGGCGTGGTCGTCGATGGTGTGCCTGCCGGTATACCACTTACCGAAGCCGATTTTGAAGCCGACCTTGCACGTCGCCGCTCGGGAGCAAAAGGAACAACTCTCCGCACCGAGAGCGACACTCCGCACCTGGTTTCGGGCATCTATAATGGCCACACAACAGGCGCACCGCTTGCGATAGTATTTTATAACAACAATACCCGCTCCGGCGACTACGAGGATTTGCAGAGCACTCCTCGCCCATCGCATGCTGACAGAGTTGCAAGAGTTAAGTATGGAGGCTGGAACGACCCACGAGGCGGTGGCCATTTCTCTGGCAGACTGACTCTTACCCTTGTAGCAGCGGGCGTAGTGGCAAAAAAGATTATTGGCGACAAAGTCAAATTCGACACCCGCATAAGCCAGATTGGGACAGAAACAGATTCCGCAAATTTCGAGGCAGTTATTGCAGCCGCCCTTGCCGATGGTGATTCGGTAGGCGGCAGGGTTGAGTGCTCGGTTAGCGGTGTACCAACAGGCATTGGCGAGCCATTTTTCGACTCGGTGGAGAGCGTTGCCTCCCACTTACTCTTCTCGATACCAGGCGTAAAGGGCGTTAGTTTTGGTGCAGGGTTTGATGTGGTTAGCAGACTCGGCAGTGAGAACAACGACCCCATAATCAACCCCGACGGCACAACAGCAACCAACAACGACGGCGGAATTAATGGTGGAATTAGCAATGGCAACCCCATCTGTGTCAGCGTAGCATTTAAGCCCACTGCAAGCATCTCCAAGAAGCAGGAGTTTATTCATTTAGACAGTGGAGAGAGGGAGATTAAGAGCATAAAGGGTCGACACGATGCCTGCATTGCCCTGCGCGGTGCCGTAGTTGTGGAGTCCGTAATGGCCATAACACTCGCCTCATTGGGCTTAAAGGCATAAATTATTGAGAAAACTTTGCAAATCAGAGAAAAATATATAAATTTGCAGGCTCATTTTAGCGAAAATGGTAGAAGGACTTAAAGAATACACTATCTCCTGCAAAGGACTGAAAAACGGAGCGAGCAATTACTCGTTCCTGCTTGACGATGATTTCTTCTCAAAATGGGAGGAGTCAGAGATTCTTAGCGGTGAGGTTCGTGCTGAGGTAGAGCTTATTAAGGCCTCCACTTCGCTCCATTTGAGTTGCCATATCGAGGGCAGTGTAGTTGTCGAGTGCGACCGTTGCTTGGAGCCTCTGACCATTGAGGTTAGTGGTGATAGTGAGTCGGATAGCACCTTCGATGGCTCGACTGAGGAGAACGAGGGCGTGGTTATTGACAGTGTCGAGGAGGAGATTCTTCTTGCAGACTATCTCTACCAGAGCGTCTTGCTGAGCCTCCCATACAGCCGCACACACGCCACAACTGAGGAGTGCAACCCCGAGATGTTGGCTAAGTTCAAGATTGTCACCGAGGAGGAGTTTGAGCGACTGACTGCCAGCGAAGGTAGTTTGGCTGAGAGCCCCGAGGCGGCAAAACTTGCAGAGTTGAAACAAATATTGGAAAACAAAGAATAGAAACAAAGAATAATCATCTAAAAATTTATTAACAATGGCACATCCTAAACATAAGGTATCGTCCACCAGAAGAGACAAGAGAAGAACTCACTACACAGCTGAGGTTCCTACCGTAGCAGTATGCTCGAACTGCGGTTCGCCCGTATTGTACCACCGTGTATGCCCCGAGTGCGGCTTCTACCGTGGTAAGTTGGCAGTTGCTAAGAAGGTAGAGGAGTAGTAATCCTACAAACTTTCGAACACAATGCTTCGTATAGGTATTGATGCTATGGGTGGCGACTTCGCCCCCGAAGCAGTTGTTATGGGTGCTATCAAGGCCTTGGAGGCTATCGCCCCCGAGAGCCGCATCGTTCTCTTTGGCGACAAGGAGGCTATCGATGCTATCCTCACTCGTGAGGGTTGCACCGATGAGCGTATTGAGATTGTACCCACAACCGAGGTGATTACCATGAACGACCACCCCGCCAAGGCCTATGCACAGAAGACTGATTCGAGTATCAAGGTTGGCTTCAACTACCTGAAAGCGGGCAAGATTGATGGTTTCGCAAGTGCTGGCTCGACCGGCGCGATGATGGTCGGTGCGTTCTACGCTGCCGAGGTTATCGATGGCGTTATCCGTCCTGCCATTTCGGCACCTGTTGCAACCGCAATTGGTACTCAGTCGTTGTTGCTCGATGTAGGTCTTAACGCAGATTGCCGTCCCGACGTGCTCGACCAATATGGTCTGCTTGGCAGTGTATACGCTAAGTACGTTTGGGGTATCGAGAATCCGAGAGTTGGCTTGCTCAACATTGGCTCGGAGAGCGAGAAAGGCAACCTTACCACCAAGGCAGCACACGAGATTATGGCGGGCACTACCCACTATAACTTCGTAGGCAATGTCGAGGGTTACGACCTATTCAGTGGCAAGAAGGCTGACGTGATTGTATGTGATGGTTTTATTGGCAACATCCTGCTCAAAGCATCGGAGAGCCTCTACCCCATCACCGCAGCACACGGCATCAAGAACGACTTTTTCAGTGCTCTGAACTACGAAGAGGTAGGTGGTACACCTGTACTTGGTATTGGTCGAGTAGTTATCATCGGTCACGGTTGCTCGTCGCCTAAGGCTATTAAGAATATGATTCTGAAAACCGAGATGAGTGCAAAGGCCGGTTATGTAGAGAAACTCACCGAAGCTTTTGCAGCACTCTAAAAGTGTTGCAATGAGGCATAAGGGCTGTCCGAGTTTCGTGGCAGCCCTTTTTAACAGCGGGTCCATAGTTCAACGGATAGAACGACAGTTTCCTAAACTGTAAATCCGGGTTCGATTCCCAGTGGGCCTACAAAGATAAGGCTGTCCTTCAAGTATGAAGGACAGCCTTATCTATTTCTTTTCTATCTCTATTTATCTGCGAGTAACTTCTCGCTCTCCTGCAATTCTCGGATTTGTTCGAGGACTTTAGTAGCATCATTGATTACTTTACGGCGCATACGCAGTCCAATTATACCACCAATAATAAGACCAAAACTGCCTCCTGTATAAAATCCATCTCGAAGCGAGTCGTTTGGTATCATCAGTGCCTCCTCGAAGACCAGCCAAAAGATCCAAATCATAAGGATAGGCACGCAGTAGAGTGGCCATTTGGTATAAATATGACGAAACCTGATTACTTCATTAGCAACCTCTAAAAGGTTCCTGCGAGAGATATCCACATTATTCATTCGGTGATGAATTGCCATATGGAACGCACCGGCCACCGTCATCATCACAGAGGTAAAAATGGCAAACCAGAGCGAAAAATCCATAAAACAATAGAAAGCCCAAAAACAGAATGCTGCTCCAAGAAAGCCCATCAATGAGATCTGCCAGCTGCTGCGGCCAAGTTTGCTAACTGACTTTCTTACAGCATTAAGCATAGAGTTTTGCGAGAGAATAGCCTGAGCATCAAGTTTATTTTTAAGCAAAGATACCTGCTCTCTCAAATCATCAAATTCCTGATATTCTGAATTATAGTCCTGCATAATAATATATTCTTTTAATTACTCCTGGGAGTTATTGTTAGACATTTGGCGCAATTGTTCCTTAATGCGGAAGAGTCGCACCGACACATTTTTGGCTGAGATACCTACAATCTCACCTATCTCCTCGTAGGAAATATTCTCCAACCAGAGCAACACAATTGCCCTGTCGAAAGGCCCAAGTTTGTTAATCCGCTCATGTAGCATCTGAATTTGTCGTGTATCATTATCGGTATCGTTATACAAATCGACCGACAACTCCAATGGTACTCTTGCACCACGTTTACGCTTGCCACGCTGCCACGATATGCAGGTATTGAGGCTCACCCTCCACACCCAAGTACGCACAGAGGAGCGACCTTCGAATTGAGGCAGACTCTTCCAGATATTTATCAAAATATCTTGGTAGAGTTCCTCCACCTCGGCTCTCTCCTTGGAAAAAAGGTAACAGACCATATATATTGTCTGTTTGTACTCCTCGACAAGAGCCACAAATTTTTCTTCACTCTTTTGCATTGTCTGTTTTAGTAGTAATTTTCAGTAATCAGCCTTCTTGTTTAGCTGTTCACTATATTAGTCGCAATAGGCCACCATAAAACTACACAATTTTAACAATTTTTTGTCAAAAAAAATGGGAAGCAGTTGCATTAAACTGCCTCCCAATCCATAAATAACAGACAATCGGTTACTTAATAGTAACAATGACTCGATGATATCTCGTCAAAGCAGGCATTCCGTTATCTGTAGCCTCCAATACCAGATGAATAGTTTGACCACTTACAGCGTCAGCAGGAACGGTAAATGTTGTGCGTGCATCATTAGGAGAATCAACCGTAACATCACCCTTATAGCTACCCACCTTATACTGACGCCACGACAGATTAAGCACATCGTCATCAGGATCGGCAACATTTACTTTCAGCTTTACATTTTCACCAGCATTGGCCTCAATAGAGAGAGGACCATCTATAGCAGGATAATGGTTTGCATCTTCATATCGAGGAGTAACCGCCCAATCCAAACGAGCTGCAAAGCTATTCCACACAGCGGGCACATAGTTATCAGGAATTGCATCATCACGCATAGCACGAGAGTAGAGTGCTGCAATAGCATCAGTATCAGAAAAGGACACCGAAGTCATTGGCGACACATCGCGCTTACGTCCTGACCAGCCACCATAGGTCTGATCCTCCCACGCGCGAAGTCCGTTATCAATAAAGTTTAAGAAGGTAAAAGTATCGCCCTCGGCTAAGAATTCACCTTGGGGTCTTACAGGCGACCACACGATATAACCCATATCGCGCAACTCCTGGTCGGTATAACCCTGCAAACCAAAGTAGTCAAAGATATCGCCCTCGACCATCTGCTTACCATCTCCCCAGTAGCGATACAGACTACCTAGTGCACCCTTAGAGTAGATATTCTCTGTCTGCCACTCAGGCATATAGAAGTGACGATATTCCTCTTTGGCAGAACTTTGCGCACCGTATGCTAACCCCACAGAGCCACCGCTTACACTTAGTTTCTCAATATCACCCCAAACAGGAGTGATGTACTTGGCCACCGTATCGTCCTGGTCGCCCGAAAGGCAGATGACAACCTTCTCGCACACTTTATTATATATACTCTCCCACTCATCGGTCGCACTATACTTCTCTTCAATAGCACGAAGCGCACGAGCAATAGTACTTGCCCCACCCCAAGCAGTAATAAAGAGTTTGCCAGGTTCATCGTCCATAATCTTCTCCTCGATAAGCAACGAACCGGGGCTATCTTTTTCAAATTCGCCATCAAACTCAATATTACCAAAGCGCACCACAGAGCGCAAATATTCGGGAGTAGGATATCGGCTGTCGTGTACAACCAGATTAGGATAGGCTTCAGCGTATGCATCAACCACGTCATCGATAAACCGCTCACCTTCAGCCCATCTCCACGACTCCATAGGGCCATAATTTAATCCGTGGCGGGTATACTCACGACCCTCCACAAACCACTTAGTACCCTTGCCATCACCTTTCCAATGAAACTGACTACTAGCATATATGAGTCCTTCGATGTCGTAATCAGTAGCATGAGCCACAAAACGAATCAGCGAATTTTGATCGTCCAATTCAGGGTCGCAAGTAATAATAATGCGAGGACGAACCAACTCCTGCTTGCTCTCACAACTAACTAAAAAGAGAGAAGCAATACACAAACAGATATATAAAAGTCTTGTTTTCATAAAGATACAAAATAGGGTGAGTCATAAAACTCACCCTATATCGAGTTAAATCAATTAGAAATCCCAACGGAAGGGAGCGGCATTTCTCATACCTTCAAGGTACTCGCCACCCTCATAAACCATCTCACACTTGTCATCAATAACCATAGTAGGTTTGGTCTCGGGATTATACTCCTCCCACTTCAAGCCCTTGATGCTGGGGTTACCACTCTTAGCAAAGTTAACCCACATATCACTCATCTTATCTGCCAACTTATATGCCGACTTATCCGTGCCGGTCATGTGGCGACCAATGTAGATATTGTCAAAGACAAAAGGAATCTCCATACAGTGCATCGACTGCAAAGCGCCATCGAAGATAGGCGAGTTCTTGGCGAAGATATAGATATACTCAGGCGCACCACCCTGCTGATAACGTACATCAGCCTCACCGGTAACGCCACTACGCGAAGACGCCTCCGAGTAGTTATGGCCAACAATTACAGGCACATCTGCCGAAATCTCAGCTACACGAGGATCGTTGAGCTGATAAGGAATAACCTCGCCATCGACAACAGGCGACGCACCACCCATACCCAGGCGGATACCCTCCTTAGCCACCTCGCGCTGTGCCTCATTTACAGCAGCCACCAGGTCAGCATAAGGAACATCCAGAATCTCATCAATGTTACTCTCATCCAGACCAAGCACCTTAGCAGTTGCAACGCCCAACTTCTGAGCAGCCTCCTTCTCGGTGATAGTCATAATCGAACCACTCTGAACAGCAGCCTTGTGGAACAGACCCTTTGCCGAAGGAGTAGCAAGCAGGATATTAACCTTACCGCCACCACCACTCTGACCGAAGATGGTTACATTGTTGGGGTCGCCACCGAACTGCTCGATATTCTTATTCACCCACTCCAAAGCCTTTACCATATCCATTACGCCACCTACGCCCGAATATTTGTACTTCTCGCCAAATGCCGAGAGGTCGAGATATCCTAACACATTGAGTCGGTGGTTGATAGACACAAGTACAACATCCTTCTTTGCCAAGTTAGCACCATCATAGAAAGGCAGCTCACTACTTGCGCCCATAGAGAAACCGCCACCATGGAGCCATACCATAACAGGGCGCTTCTTGCCATCGTTAATACCCTTAGTCCAAACGTTCAGCACCTGACACTCCTCTCTCTGGTAGCCATCATCCCAACCAAAGAAGAAGGCCTGCTTGTCGCTTTCCCAACCTGCACGAGGTCCCTGAGGAGCCTGAGGACCATAACTGCGGCTACTACGCACACCCTCCCAGCTGTCGGGATCGGTAGGAGCCATAAAACGGTCGGCCTTTGCATAAGGAATACCCTTGAAGGTATAGATACCATCCTCCACATAACCAATCAAATCACCATAAGTAGTTGTAACTACTGCGTCGGTAGATGAAGTTAAGAGTTCGGGACCACCCTTAGGTCCACAACAACCTGCCATCAGCAAAGTTGCTGCTGCACAAATAGATAGAAATCTTTTCATAGTTGTAGAATTAGTTTGTTAGTAGTGTTGCTTAGCGAGTGAGCGACCATAAATCGTTCACTTCGATAACAAATATAACAAAAAAATTACGGAGTGTACAAGATACACTCCGTAAAATTTATTGTTACAAACGCTTCGACTATTTTTTCTTCTTGTCGTAGTGCTTTGCGTAACGCTGCATAAACTTGTCCACGCGACCTGCGGTATCGACGAGTTTCATCTTACCGGTGTAGAAGGGGTGCGAGGTGTTCGAAATCTCCATCTTGTAAACGGGGTAAGTCTCACCCTCGAACTCAATGGTCTCCTTGGTGTTCACAGCCGAGCGGCAGAGGAACACGTGCTCGTTGGACATATCTTTAAATGCCACCAAGCGGTAATTTTTAGGATGGATATCTTTTTTCATCTCTTTTTGTTCAATTATTCGTTAGACTCTTTAGCTGCCTCTGCAACAACAGCAAACTTAACAGCAGCCTTAACCTCGCGGTGGAGCTTAGCAGCAGCCTCATACTGGCCAATCTGTTTAACAGCCTCAACCGAGATAACCTTACGATCAACCTCTACGCCCTTAGCAGCGAGTGCCTCAGCGAGGTCAGCCGAAGTAACGGTACCGAAGATTTTACCCTCCTCCGATGCCTTAACGGTGATTACCAACTCCAAAGCCTCGATCTGAGCAGCGAGTGCCTGAGCATCAGCCAAGATCTTAGCGTCCTTGTGAGCGCGCTGTTTGAGGTTCTCAGCCAACACCTTCTTAGCCGAAGCAGTAGCAGCGATGGCAAAACCCTGGGGAATAAGGTAGTTATTTGCGTAACCGGGCTTTACATCAACGATGTCGTTAGCGTAGCCCAACTTCTCAACGTCTTTTTTCAGAATTACTTGCATAGCTTGTTCCTCCTCTGGTTTATTTCATCAAATCAGTTACGAAAGGCAGAATAGCAAGATGACGAGCACGCTTAACAGCCTGAGCCACCTTCTTCTGATATTTCTGCGAAGTACCGGTCAAACGGCGGGGAAGAATCTTACCCTGCTCGTTGAGGAACTTTTTGAGGAACTCACCGTCCTTGTAATCTACATACTTGATACCGCTCTTTTTGAAACGGCAGTATTTCTTCTTCTTTACGTCAACTGATACGGGGTTGAGGTAACGGATCTCCGAATCGTGGTTTCTATTCTCAGCCATAGTCTATTCCTCCTCGTTTTTAACTTCTTCAACAACGGGTTTACCTGCCAACTTAGCGCGGCGTTTTACCGAATACTCAACAGCGTCCTTGTCCTGGCGGAAGGTCAGGAAGCGGATAACACGCTCGTCACGACGATACTGAGTCTCGAGGGTGTCAACGATAGTACCCTCAGCGGTGAACTCAATCAAGAAATAGTAGCCGGTGGACTTTTTCTGAATGGGATAAGCGAGTTTTTTCAAACCCCAGCTCTCTGCATTCACAATCTGTCCGCCGTTCTCGGTGATAACACCCTGGAATTTGCTAAACACCTCTTCCAACTGTGCCTCCGAAAGCACCGGTGTAGCAATGAAAACGGTTTCGTAATTGTTCATAAATTAAACAGTTAATTAATAATTAGCGCATCGGAAACACTCCAATGCGGGCGCAAAGATAGCAATTTATTCTTTACTCACAAACTTTTTCATCTCTTTTTCTCATTTTTAGAGAGATAGAC
>JAFNVE010000084.1 GCA_017379955.1 Tidjanibacter sp.
AATCTTTTCGCCCTTGCTGTTTTCCGAATAACTCTGCTTGCCGAGGCGTTGTTTGTTGTTCTCAATCACGCTGTTAGCCGCATTGACAATTGTCTGCGTAGAGCGATAGTTGCGCTCCAACTTATAGATTTTGGCATCGGGGAAGTCGTTGCGGAAGCGGAGGATATTCTCCACCTTGGCACCTCGGAAGGAGTAGATACTCTGCGAGTCGTCGCCCACAACGCACAATCGTGAGCCGCCTTCGCCACTCGCCAGACGACGAAGGATAAGATACTGAGCATAGTTAGTATCCTGATACTCATCGACTAACATATAACGGAAGCGGTCGCGATACTTAGCCAGAATCTCGGGATGGTCGCGGAAAAGGATGTTGATATTGACCAGCAGGTCGTCAAAGTCCATCGCATTTGCCGCGCGACAGCGAGCATCGTAACGCTTGTAAATCTCGAAGATGTGTGGTCGGCGTTGCTCACGGTCCTGACCGACAAGAACAGCATTAGCCTCGTAGGCTGCCGATGTGATAAGGTTGTTCTTCGCCAGCGAGATACGCGACTGAATATCGCGAGGCTTGTAGGTCTCGTCGGAGAGATTCATCTCCTTGATAATCTTGGTGATAATATTCTTGCTCTGGTCTTGGTCGTAGATTGTGAAGTTATCCTGATAGCCCAGCACCTTACCCTCGAAACGGAGGATTTTGGCAAAGATGGAGTGGAAAGTGCCGAGCCACAGATAGCGGCTGCGCTCACCAATCAACCCCTCGACACGCTCACGCATCTCGCGCGCCGCCTTGTTGGTAAAGGTGAGCGCAAGGATGGCACGAACAGGGACACCCTGTTCAATCATATAGGCAATGCGATGGGTCAGCACACGGGTCTTACCCGAGCCTGCGCCCGCGATAATCAGAGCGGTGTGGTCGTAGTTCTCCACGGCACGACACTGCTCGGGGTTGAGGTTGGTTAATATTTCTGACACTTTTCTACTCTCTTTTTCCATTTTCTTTGGGCAAATATACAGCGAAAAAGGGTGCTTGAAAAGTATTTTATACTTTTTTCCCTCAAAAATTTATATCTTTGTCTGTTCGTCTGATTTTAACTATCAGCCTAACAATAAGTAGCGGAATTTTCCGTTTAAAATTAAACTCCCGCCAAGGGTGGGTACAGCAAAGCGACAAAAGAAAAAGACAAAATATAACACAAAAACTATGAACGAAGTAGTAAACATCAAGGAACTCAACGAGCGCATCGAGCGCGAAAGTGTCTTTGTCGATGCTCTGAATATGGAGATTGGCAAGGTTATCGTTGGTCAGAAACACCTGATTGATACACTGTTGATTGGTCTGCTCAGCAACGGCCATATCCTCTTGGAGGGCGTACCCGGTCTGGCTAAGACCCTCGCTATCACCACCCTTTCGCAGGCTGTCGATGCCAAGTTCAGCCGCATCCAGTTTACCCCCGACCTGCTGCCCGCAGATGTTATCGGTACTCTTATCTACTCGCAGAAGCAGGAGGAGTTCACCGTAAAGAAGGGCCCCGTATTTGCCAACTTCGTGCTGGCCGATGAGATCAACCGCTCGCCCGCAAAGGTGCAGAGCGCACTCCTCGAAGCGATGCAGGAGCGTCAGGTGACCATAGGCGACGAGACCTTTGCACTCCCCCGCCCCTTCCTCGTACTGGCTACCCAGAACCCCTTGGAGCAGGAGGGAACATATCCTCTGCCCGAGGCGCAGGTCGACCGCTTTATGATGAAGGTGAAGATTACCTACCCCAAGAAGCAGGAGGAGCGCGACATTATCCGTATGAACCTCTCGGGTGCAGGTATGCCCAAGCCCAACCGCGTAATCACCCCCGACGACATCGTCAAGGCACGCGAGGTTGTGAGCGAGGTATATATGGACGAGAAGATCGAGAAGTATATCATCGACATCATCTTCGCCACCCGCGAGCCTCAGGAGTATGGACTCGGCCACCTCGCTCCTATGATTGCCTACGGTGGCTCGCCCCGTGCAAGTATCTCGCTGGCTAAGGCATCGAAGGCATACGCCTTCATCAAGCGCAGAGGCTATGTAATTCCCGAGGATGTACGCGCTGTGTGCCACGATGTGTTGCGCCACCGCATTGGTCTGACCTACGAGGCAGAGGCCGAGAATATCACCACCGAGGAGATTATCACCGAGATTCTCAACGCCGTAGTGGTACCCTAACAAGTTAACCGACAGGTAGATATATAATGAAAGAGGAGAAGAGCAGCGAGATTCTCAAACAGGTTCGCAAGATTGAGATTAAGACGCGCGGACTATCGAGCGACATCTTTGCGGGTCACTACCACAGTGCCTTCAAGGGGCGTGGTATGGCTTTCAGCGAGGTGCGTGAGTACCGTGTGGGCGACGATGTGCGAGATATCGATTGGAACGTCACAGCGCGCAGCAACAAGCCTCATATCAAGGTGTTTGAGGAGGAGCGCGAGCTGACAATGATGCTTATGGTCGATGTGAGTGGCTCGCGTGGCTTCGGCTCGACAGAGCGCATCAAGAAAAACCTCCTCACCGAGATTGCTGCCGTGCTCGCCTTCTCGGCCTCCGAGACGGGCGACAAGGTGGGCTGCATACTGTTCAGCGACCGCATCGAGAAGTTTATCCCTCCCAAGAAGGGTCGTTCGCATATCCTGATGATTATCCGCGAACTCATCGAGTTCACCCCCGAGAGCCGTGGCACCTCGCTTGCCGAGCCGGTGCGCTATCTGACAGGTGCGCTCAAAAAGCGATGCACCGCCTTCCTCATCTCCGACTTCCTCACCACCCCCGCCGACACCACAGCCTTCGAGGAGAGCCTGCGTATCGCATCCTCCAAGCACGACATCGTTGGCATACGCCTCTACGATCCGCGCGAGGCCGAGTTGCCAGATGTGGGTATTGTGGAGATGAAGGATGCCGAGAGTGGTGCAGGAGTATGGGTTGACACCTCATCGCGCGCGGTGCGCAAGGAGTATGCCGAGGCGTGGCGCGAACGTACCGAGGAGATGGAGCGACTGCTCCGCCGCTGTCGAGTAGATGTAGCAACCGTGGCAACAGACGAGGACTACGTCAAGTCGCTCATTAAACTTTTCAAACGTCGATAGAGAGAGCATAAATGGCTAATATATTGAAACATACGTTCCGTGCGCTAATCATTTCGGCACTGCTTTTGCTTCCACTCCGCGTGGCAGGCATTGAGCAGCAGCAGGAGGAACGCCCCACGCTCCACATCTCCCTTGCGCCCGACTCGATACTGATTGGCGACAGAGCGGTGATGAAGGTCGAGGTGGAGAAGGATTTTACTCAGGTGGTAAATCCTCCCCAATTTGAGAACAACACAATCGGTGGCACGATAGAGATTCTTGCCATCGACCCCATTGATACCGTAGAAATAGCAACTCGTCGTCATCGCATAACATATAATTATGTGCTGACGAGTTTTGAGGAGGGCACTTTCAGCCTATCGAACTTCCCTGCCCTCTATCTGGACAAAAACATCACCGACACCCTCTATGCCCCAGAGAGCATAGCACTCACCGTGGGCACTCTCTCGGTCGACACTCTCAACACCACAATCTACGACATCAAAGCCCCCATCGAGACCCCGCTACTCTTGGGTGAGTTCCAGGGCTATGTGGAGACCATATTCCTTGCGGGCATAGTTCTCGCCGCTATCATCTATCTGATAGTCAACCGCAAACGCAAAGAGAAGACCGAGCAGACAAAGGCACTTCCCACAGAGCCACCCCACCTGAAAGCAATCCGCGAGTTGGAGGCTCTCCACAACCAGAAGATTTGGCAGAACAACAAGCACAAGTTATACTACACCCGTCTGACGGATATCCTCCGCGAGTACCTCCTCGGTCGCTACGAGATTCGTGCCTTGGAGATGACCTCTGACGAGATTATGGATGCCGTAAAGGGTATCACGCTGAGTGCCAAGAACTCTGCCGACCTGAACAAGATACTCCGACTTGCCGACTACGTTAAGTTTGCCAAGCACATCCCCACCCCCGAGGAGAACGAGGAGGCCTACTATGCCGCCTACTACTTCGTGGAGGAGACCAAGCAGGTGGCTGAGCAGGTGACAGGCGAGCCTAAGGAGATGGTAGTTGACATAACCCCCGCAGCAGTCGAGGACAAAAAGAGCGAATAGAGATGAACAGTAGCAGACATACACTCCTATTGCGCACCGCACTATCGGTGGTGCTCCTCCTGTGCCTCCACACCTCGCTCTCGGCACAGCTCTTCCCCGAGCGCAAGCACATACGCAGTGGCAACAAGGCATACGAGGCACTCGACTATGCCGCTGCCGAGCAGGACCATCGTCAGGCACAAATCGACACCCCCACCTCGGCAGAAGCGGCCTTCAACCTTGCCGACGCACTATACAAGCAGGGACGATATGAAGAGGCAGAGAACGCCCTTAAAGCATTGAGCGAGAAGCCCGAAGCACTCACCGCAGAGCAGGCAGCCAAGGTATATCACAACCTCGGCAACGCCCAATTCCAGCAGCAGAAGCTCTCTGAGGCACTCGAATCGTTCAAACAGTCGCAGCGCATAAACCCCGACGATCTGGAGACGAAGTACAACCTTGCCTACACCAAGAAACTCTTGGAGGAGCAGCAGAACAACAACGACCAGAACCAGGACCAGCAGCAGGATGACAACCAGCAGCAGGGTGGCGACAACAACCAAGATCAGAACAACAACGACCAAAACCAGGATAACAACCAGGACCAAAACGACAACCAGAACAACGAGGGTAACAACGACCAGCAGGAGAACCCCAACGACAACCCCAACGACCAGAACGGCGATGGGAAGGACGACCGTATGGAGGATACCCCGCCCCCACCCTCGCGTGATTATGGTGACTCGCGAGTAAACCAAGCAGAGGCGGAGCAGATGCTCAACGCCGTACAGCAGCAGGAGGACAAGACCCGCGAGAAGGTGAATGCTCAACAAGCGGTTACCGTCGCCCCCTCCGGCAAAAACTGGTAGCAAAGCCGTCTGGCTGGTAAATTTTGAGTCGCGGACTCTTTTCTATTGAGGAGAGTGATTGGGGATTGGAGAGTAGTTGCCTCCGTACTAATGTTAATGGGGGCTGTGGTGTGATAGGAAATTTAGTGAGATTAGGGAATATAGGGAGTGTAATGAAAAAATCCCTAAACTCCTTAAATTCTTTAAACTCATTAAACTCCCTACAAAAAAAAGAGTCTAAGACTCGATTTTGAATGCCTATTACTCCCGCAGAAGCGTTTGGCCTTGTTGGCTATGGTAGCCCTTGCGGGCAATTGAAACTGTAAGAAATGGAAAAAAACTTTAATAACCCTGAATTTTTGTGGCTATTGCTGCTATTGGTGCCGATGGTGGTGCTCTACATTTTGCGCGTAAGGCGTGGTGGGGCAACGCTCACCATCTCCGACACCTCCACAGCACGCCGATTGCCACGCACAGCCCGTTACTATCTGCGTCACCTCCCCTTTGTGATGCGTGCGGTGGCGGTGGCACTCCTCATCGTGGCTCTCGCCCGTCCGCAGAGCAGCGAGCAGGGTAGCCTGACCTCCACACAGGGTATCGACATCGTCTTGGCGATGGACATCTCGGGTAGTATGTTGGCGCGCGACTTCGAGCCCGACCGTATCACTGCGGCACGCGAGGTGGCGGCAAACTTCATCGTAGACCGTCCCAACGACCGCATCGGTCTTGTGGTATTTGCGGGTGAGAGTTACACGCAGAGCCCTCTGACCACCGACAAGAGTTCGCTGCTGACACTCCTCGGACAGGTGCAGAGCGGTGTGATTGACGACGGAACAGCCATCGGCAACGGCTTGGCAACAGCCGTCAACCGACTGAAAGATAGCGAGGCGAAGAGCAAGGTAGCCATCCTGCTCACCGACGGTGTGAACAACAGCGGACAGATAGCACCCCTGACTGCCGCCGAGATTGCAAAGGGCTATGGCATAAAGGTTTACACGATTGGCGTAGGTACACGAGGTCTTGCGCCCTACCCCGTATATGATATGTGGGGTCGTCTGCACTTCCAGCAGATGGAGGTCGATATTGACGAGCAGGTGCTCACCGATATTGCCGACCTGACAGGTGGTAAGTACTTCCGCGCGACAGACCGTAAGACTCTTGCCGAGATTTACGACGAGATTAACTCGCTCGAAAAGACCAAGATAGAGACCGACGAGTTTGTGAAATATACCGAACTCTACCGCAGTTGGCTGCTCGCCGCACTTATGCTCCTTGTGGGTGAGGTATTGGTGCGCAAACTGTTGCTCAAACAAATACCTTAACCTAAAACCCCTAATCCCTAACCGCAAAACCTAATCGCAAGGCCTCCCTACCTGCACACCCAAAATGTAAAAAAATGTTTAGATTTGAGAATATAGAGTTTTTGTATCTTCTGCTGCTGATTCCGCTGCTTGTCCTGCTCAACATATGGGCACGCAAGGAGCGTCGTCGTCGCCTGGAGCGATTCGGCAACCTCGACACCCTGCGCTCACTCATGCCCGACGACTCACCACGCAGACGCACCTTCAAGTCAGTGCTCTACATACTCGGTTTGTCGCAGGTCATCATCGCCCTGGCACGCCCGCAGATTGGCTCCAAACTGAAAGAGGTGGAGCGTGAGGGTATTGAGATTATGCTTGCCATAGATGTCAGCAACTCGATGCTTGCCGAGGATTTCGAGCCCAACCGATTGGAGCGCACCAAGTATGCCGTAGGTCGTCTGTTGGAGGGCATTCAGGAGGATAAGATTGGTGTTATCATCTTTGCGGGTGAT
>JAFNVE010000085.1 GCA_017379955.1 Tidjanibacter sp.
ATGCCGAGCATGAGCAACGAAAAGATTGCGAAGCAGGATTAATAATGGGAGTTTAGGGAGATTAAAGAATTTAGGGAGTTTAGGGACAAGTTTTAAATTAGACTCTTTGGGTAACAATTGGGTTATTCGGGTTTAGGGGATACCCTCGTAGAGGGTACGATGAAAAAGAGATATGGAGTTGTCAAGTTTACTTGAACAAACTCCATATCTCTTTTTTGTCGTAATAGCCACTAAGGCTATCCCTAATCCCGCAAACTAAAATGTTTAAAAGTTTTTGCGGAGCTTTTTACAAAAAGCGACAAGAAACAACTAACTATCGAATCTGTGCTCCTGCCTTATCGGTGTATTGTTTGATAAGGTTATTCATTATTCTCTCGATGGTCTTGTCATCGAGGGTGCGCTCGTTGTCGCGGAGGATGAAGGTCAGTGCGTAGGACTTCTTGCCTGCGGGGAGTTTGTCGCCCTGATATACATCAAAGAGCGAAACGCTCTTGAGCAACTTCTTTTCTACGCCAAAGGCCATACGGCGCAACTCCTCGAAGGTGACACCAGCGTCAACCAAGAGTGCCAGGTCGCGTTTCACCTCGGGGAACTTGGGCAGCTCCGAAGCCGAAACCTTGTGTTTCTTGGTGTTTCTCAGCAGGGTGTCCCACTCCATTTCGAGGAAGTAGACCTCTGCCTTGATATCAAACATCTTGCGAATTTTGCTCGATACGGAGCCAATGGTGAAGAGCTCCTTGCCCTGACCGAAGCTTACCGCCTCGTCGTAGAGGTCGCTCTCGGTGCCACGGCACTGCAACGAGTAGATATCTACACCAAATCGGCGCAACAACTTCTCAGCCACCGACTTCAAGAAGAAGTAGTCGCTTTGTGCGCCCTTTACGTTCCACGACTGCGCCTGCTGCTGACCTGTCACAAGGATTGCCAATCGGCCACGCTCCGAGTAGGGAGCCAGACCACCCTCCTCCTTGCGCGAGGGGTTGAAGTAGTAGCAGTTGCCAAACTCGTAGAGTTTCAGGTCTGCCTGACGGTGGTTGGTGTTGAGCTGAACAGCCTCCATCATATTGAAGAGCAGAGTCTGACGCATAACGCCCAGATCTGCACTCAGCGGGTTCATAATCTTCACGCAGTTCTCTGCGGGGTATGCCTTCAAATCCTCGTAGTAGGCTGCCTTGGTGAGCGAGTTGCTCATGGTCTCGGTGAAGCCCATCGACGAGAGCATATCGGCAACAAGGTTTGTCAGACGCTCCTTGTCGGGCTTCTGTACATACGAGAGCGATGACGACATACGCTCGGGAATCTCTACATTGTTGTAGCCATAGATACGGAGGATATCCTCAATGAGGTCGGCGGGACGCTGAACGTCCACGCGGTAGCGGGGAACAGCCACCGAGAGAGTACCATCGTTCTCAGCCTCGACCGCTACCTCCAATGCTGCCAAAATCTCGCGTACGGTAGCCTCGGGAATCTCCTTGCCAATGAGCGAGTTAATCTGCTTGAAAGTGATATCGAAGCGGAAAGGCTCAAAGGTGTCGGAGCAGATATCGGTAATCTCCGAGGTAATCTCGCCACCAGCCAGCTCCTTGATAAGGAGTGCTGCGCGTTTGAGTGCGTAGATTGTGTTGCAGGGGTCGATACCGCGCTCGAAACGGAACGACGAATCGGTGTTCAGACCATGACGCTTTGCACTCTTGCGAACGCGCACGGGGTTGAAATATGCACTCTCCAGGAATACATTGCGGGTCGAGTCGGTCACACCGCTATCAGCACCACCAAATACACCTGCGATACACATAGGCTTGCTTGCGTCGCAAATCATAAGGTCTGCATCGGAGAGCGTACGCTCGGTACCGTCGAGGGTGGTGAACTTGGTGCCCTCTGCGCAGGTGCGCACTACAATCTTGTTGCCCTCAA
This sequence comes from Tidjanibacter sp., assembly GCA_017379955.1. GTDB lineage: Bacteria > Bacteroidota > Bacteroidia > Bacteroidales > Rikenellaceae > Tidjanibacter. The sequence continues at coordinate 1,915 of JAFNVE010000085.1, forward strand.
TCTTGTCTGCATCGAACGAGTGCAAGGGCTGGCAGAGCTCGTGGAGTACGAAGTTGGTGACATCGACCACATTGTTCTTGGGATTGATGCCGATAACGCGCAGATAGTTCTGCAACCACTCGGGCGAGGGAGCAACGGTTACTCCCGAAATATTTACACCGGCATAGCGGGGAGCACCCTCCTTGTCCTCTACTACAACCTCAGTAGCAAAGGAGGTGTTGTCAATCTTCCACTCCTCTACGCTGGGGAGCGAGAGGCTTACGGGGCGACCTGCTGCACGCAGATAGGCTGCCAAGTCGCGCGCTACGCCATAATGCGATGCTGCATCAACACGGTTGGGGGTCAGGCCAATCTCCAACAGATAGTCCTCCTCCAAGCCGAGATACTCCTTTGCGGGAGTACCCACAACAGCCTCGGGGTTAAGCTCCATAATGCCTGCGTGGTCGCGGCCAATGCCAAGTTCGTCCTCTGCGCAGAGCATACCGAACGACTCAACGCCACGAATCTTCGACTTCTTGATTTTGAACTCCTCCTCCGAGTCGATGGGGTGGAGTGTGGTGCCGATTGTAGCCACCATCACCTTCAAACCCTGGCGGCAGTTGCTTGCTCCGCAGACAATCTGCAAGGGCTCGCCACTACCAACATCCACAGTTGTCAGGTGCAAGTGGTCGCTATCGGGATGATTGGTGCAGGTAAGTACCTCACCTACAACTACGCCGGCCAGGCCACCTTTAATGCTCTCAACTCTCTCGAAACCCTCAATCTCCAAGCCGATATCGGTGAGGATTGTTGTTGCCTCCTCTGCGGTGAGGTCGGATTTCAAGTAATCTTTAAGCCATTTAAACGAAATGTTCATAATGTATTCTGTTTTTTATATATAATTCTCCTAAGAACTTACAAAGATATAAAGTTTACTTTAAAAAAGTAATAGCCCGAGGCAAAAATAAACCTCGGGCTACTATTTGGTTGGCCTAATAGGCTTAGAACGATACGTTTTTCTTTGCCTCCATCAAGATTGAGAACGCTCTGTGGATGTCGTCGTCACCCACAACGATAGTAAACTCGTTGGTGGTACTAATCACCTCGACAACGTTGATGCTATCCCAAGCAAGCTCCTTGAAAAGGTAGTAGTAGACACCAGGGCAGATGGTGTTGTCCGAGGGAAGCTTAACGGTGATAAGCGACAAATCGTGGTTCTCGGCAATCTTGGTCTCCTCGGCAAAGATGCTCTTTACCAGGTCGTTGAGCTGTTCGCTGACAATCAGTGTGGTTTCATAGATACCCTGCGAGAAGGTACAGAATACGTTTTTCTGCTCACGAATGCGGTTAAGTAGCTCTGCCTGACG
>JAFNVE010000086.1 GCA_017379955.1 Tidjanibacter sp.
AGATTTTAAGCCCCAGCAAAAAGAGAGAAAAGTAACTGAGCGCAAAGAGGTAAAAGAGGAGCAGAAGCCCACTCCTGCCGTAACGCCCAAGAGTCGCACAGCACGCGAAGGAACACGCCACGCATACACCAAATTCCTCCGAACAAAGAGCGAGTAGAGTGTGAATATAAAATAAGAGAGCCGAGATGATTACCTCGGCTCTCTTGCTATTTTTACTCCTTCTGATATGGTGCAGCACACCCTCGGGCAAGAGCCAGAATCTTCTGGTCGTCAATTGTAGAGTTAAGGGCGGCATAGACAAATGAGTCGAGCGAGCCGTAACTCTTATTGACACTTCCCGCAAGGCACTCGTAAAATGCACGCAACTCCTTGTGCTTCATCCCTTCGGGCAAAATTCCCCACTCTTTGAGCCACTCATAGGGAAAGAAATAGCGCATGTTGCCGTGGTTGGCCTGCACATCGCTAACAATGGTCTCCACGACCACCATATCTACCGTGTCGCCCATACCCGTCATCTGTATAAACTCCACATAGTTAGGATATTCATCCTCAATAAGTCCTGTTACATCATCGGCAAAGATGACAAACTCTGCATCGTTCATCCCGTCGAGATAGATCATCTCACGATAATCATTGAGCCAATGACGAAAATCACGCACCTGCTGACGAGTCCAACGACCCTGCTGTGTACAAGCTGTAGCTAAAGCCACCGTAGCTAAAAGGAAAAGGAAAATTCTCTTCATAGTCAAAATAAATGTTGTTAAGTTTCACATTGTCTGCCCGTCACATCGGACACACACAGAACTGCAATCTCCGTGCCGAAGAGATAGATCAGCCCGAAATTAGAAACCAACCAAATATAAAATCACCTGCAACCCTTGTCGGTTTGTCATAAATCGTTATATTTGTAGGAAATTTCCTACTTTTAGGAAAAGTAAGATAAATTTATAAGATTGTTTAACTCAAAAAAACAGATGGAATTATGCAAGAGAAAGATGGCAAGTACATTTTTGGAGTAGTGAAAATCAGCGAGAAAGGGCAAATAGTAATCCCCAAAGAGGCTCGCAAAACCTACAACCTCCAAGCCGGAGACGCACTGTTATTGGTAGGCGACAAGAACGGTATGGCACTGATGAAAACTGAAATTTTCAGCGACTTTGTTGGTCAGGTGATGGAGGACCTCAATCCATGAGAAAACATTGGATAGATAATTTGCGCTGGGTGACCGTGGTATTGGTACTCATCTACCACGTTTTCTACTTCTATAATAATAAAGGGGTTGCCGGCGGTATTGGTGGTTGGGATGGGCCACAGTATCAGGATGCTGTACTATATATTCTCTACCCGTGGTTTATGATGTTACTCTTCCTTGTGGCGGGTATCAGTGCGAGATATGCATTGCAAAAGCAGACCGACCGTGAGTTTCGTCGCTCGCGCACTCTCAAACTTCTCGTACCTTCTACTATCGGACTATTTGTATTCCAGTGGATTACGGGATACTACAACACGCTGACAGCCGAAGTGGTCAATCAGACTCCAATATTCTCAACCGTTCCCGAACCCGTCAGAGGTATAGTCACCTACCTTATTAGTTGCGTAAGCGGCCAGGGACCGTTGTGGTTTGCGCAAGAGTTGTGGATATTCTCGCTTTTGCTGATATTGTTGCGCCGTATCGACAAGAACGACACTCTTTGGACTAAGTGCAAAGGAGCAGGCAATATTTGGATTCTGTTGGTTGGCATTTTGGTATGGCTCGGTGCGCAGACTCTTATTCAGGAGCCAAACACAGAATCTATTGAGCCTATCATCAACATCTATCGTCCGTTCTCCTATATAATACCTTTCCTCTTGGGCTACTATCTCTTCTCGCACGACGAGATAATAGAACGAGTTGTATCTATGCGCAAACCCATATGGGCAGTGGCTACTATTTCGGGAGTGGTGCTTGTCGCAACCACCTTTGGAGAAAACTACACCGATCCGGCATACCTCGGCTCAGTGCTTACCAACCTCTATGCCTATTCGGCAATCCTTGGATTGTTGGCACTCTTCAAGGTCAAGTTCGACTACACAGGTCGCTTTGCGGAATATATGACTCGTTCGAGTTTCGGATGGTACGTCACACACTATGTGCTTATCGCAGCAGTAGGCTTCAACTTGAAGATGAACACCTCACTCTCGCCCGTAGCAATCTATTCGTTGCTGATGGTGACTGTTATGATAGGTACTCCCCTACTCTACGAGCTATTGCGACGCATCCCCTTTGTGCGCTGGTGCGTCTATGGTATTAAGAAATAAGAATAAAGCCTACCCCAAAAAGGTAGGCTTTATAGTATTAAACATTATCTCTAAAAGATCGACTCCTTGGTTTCGGTCGTCAGGAGCTCGAGAGCTTTCATACCCATTACAGAGTTGCCCTTGCTATTTAGTCGAGGACTCCACACAACCACAGAGTATTGCAAAGGGTGGATTGCCACAATTCCACCACCCACGCCACTCTTGCCGGGCAGACCGACAAAGTAGGCAAACTCGCCCGCCTCGTCGTAGAATCCGCAAGTCTGCATTATGGCGTTGATGCGCTTCACCTGCGACGCAGTGAGCGATATCCCCGCATAGTTGAACTTGCGACGGTGGTTGGCAAAGGCCAAAAAGGCAAGCGACAACTCACGGCAACTCATCTCAACAGAGCACATCAGGAAGTAGAAATGGAGCACACTCTCGATATCGTTCTCAATCGTGCCGTGGTATTTCAGCAGATTGGCAATTGCAGCATTCAGATAGCCAAACTCACGCTCCGACTCTGCAACCTCGCGGTTGTAATCGATAGTAGGCTCGCCCGACACCTCACGAACAAAATTCAGAAACTCACGCTCAGGATTCTCGAAGTGGGAGAGCAGAATATCTGCCATCACAATTGCACCCGCATTTACAAACGGATTTCTCGGCACACCCTTCTCTATCTCCAACTGAATTAGCGAGTTAAAGGCAGTGCCCGACGGCTCACGACCGACACGCTTCCAAAGTTCATCACCCTTGATAGAGAGGCAAATGGCAAGTGCAAATACTTTTGAGATACTCTGAATTGAGAATCTTGTGTCGGCACTCCCAAGCGATGCCGTCTCCCCATAAATAGAGTGGAGAAACATACCGAATTGGTCGGGATTGACCTTTGCAAGCTCAGGTATATAATCCGCCTGCTTACCCTCTTTTGCATAGGGTAAAATTTCCTGATAGATATTTTCTAAAAGTTGCTGATAGTCCATAATGATTTACATTACACTTTCTTCCAAACAAAGGTATAAAATTAGCCTAAGAAATCAACATCACTCTCCACAAAAAAAAGAGAGAAACAAGAGTCCGCACTCTCATTTCTCTCATTGTTTGTTTTAGGATAAACTACCCTCTATTAATATTCCTCCTCGTTCCATATTATATCATTAAATAACACTGATTTATTCTTCCGGCTCTCAAAATCACTGATAGTGAACTATGCGTAACCGTCAAGTCCCTCATCACTGCGCCATAAAGATTCAATTCGGCCTGTCCGAATAGCAGGCTAATTCGCGTGCAACCTTTGGCCATTCCTACCTCAACGAGATGCAGTATCGGCAATAAAGCCGC
>JAFNVE010000087.1 GCA_017379955.1 Tidjanibacter sp.
GAATATGTTCTGCGTGCCTTCAAGGGAATTCGTCCAGTTGTTGTTGCGCTGATTGGTGTGCCAATGATTGATATGCTCAAAGCAACCAAGATGCGTTGGTGGTCGTGGGTGATTGTGCTCTCGTCGATGACGCTTGTCTGCTACCTGAGTGTGTCGCCTATATATATATTGATATGCGTTATTGTTATGGCGGCTTTTATCAGCTGGTATAATAATAGGAATATCGATAACGATTTGAAGAGTCTGAATAAAGATAAGGAGGATAGCCTATGATTTTTCTTGAACTATTCTTCACCTTTTTCATAATTGGTATGTTCACCATTGGTGGTGGATATGCTATGCTCTCGCTGATTCAAAATGAGGTGGTCACCGTTCATGGTTGGATTACAGATACTACCTTTACCGATATTGTGGCTATCTCGCAGATGACACCCGGCCCTATCGGTATCAACTCGGCAACCTATGTCGGTTATGAGGTGCTGGCGCAATCGGGTGCTTCGGAGTTTATGTGTATATTAGGCTCATTTACAGCTACTTTTGCAGTTGTAATCCCTTCGTTTATGATTGTGCTGATGCTCTGCAAAGTGTACGAAAAGTGGAAGGAACACTATATGTTCAAGGGAATTATGGCAGGACTGAAACCTGCAACCCTCGGACTTATAGGTACTGCCGCGCTGAGCCTTGCTACCCCCGAGAACTTTATCGACTGGAAGAGTTTTGTTATCTGTATCGTTGCCTTCATTGCCCTCTATCTGAAAAAAGTTGGCCCATTTACCATTATCGGTCTTGGTGCATTGGTGGGTTTGTTGGTCTATTAAGAATCTGTAGCCACGCTGCAACTACCTCTTAAATATGAATTTCTTGTCTCGATGCGGTCGAGTAAGTATTCTCTGTTTGAGTGGTCTTGTTAACTCCCTTTTTCTGAGAACGAGCAACAATTAAGCACCAAAAATGCTTATAATCCTCTAAAAGCATCCAATTCAACCAACAAATTCCCCTTTTGCGAAGTTGACTTCAAATCTTGCAAAATGTGTCTCAGAGTGCAGTGAGAGGCCGATTTTGAGTAAAAATTAAGAGGTGAAACCCTCTCGGTTGCACCTCTTAGAAACTACTAACCCAAACTTAAATAAATGAAGAAACCTTGGCAGACGGCTGGTGAGTATTTCACGGTTGCGAAGTGACTCTCGGCGTTTGGACCTCGCGGCGCAGGGCTGAGCAGTCGTCCGACAGCCGTAATACTCTGCAAATGCTGTGCCAATTATTTTCTATTCTGTCTGTTCGGTTTTGCACACAATTTGCTTTTGACCGAACAATGTACAACTAAAACGAAATTGGTATGAGAAAAATTATCCTTTGCTTGGCTACGGTCACAGCAGTTACCGCCCTCTCGGCACAGCCTGCACATTATCACAACACTCGTCAAAGTGCTAATAATCACCACTTAACCTTTTATGAGCTCCCCATTTCGGCTCAGACCTTTGTGAACACTTATTTCGACCGAAGCGACATAAAAAGTATCGACCGTGGTCGCTCGGGTGGGCATACAAGTTACAATGTGCGCTTTCGTGATAATTCGCGCATTAAGTTTGGTGCAGATGGCGATTGGGAGAAGGTGCACCTTAGCCGCTACGATGTGCCACGCCGACTTGTGCCACCGCGCATCAGCTACTACGTCAGTCAGACCTACCCGGGTGAGGTGTTGATGACAGTTGAGCGCAGAGGACATCACTGGATTGTGGAACTCTCCGATGGGATGAAACTCAAATTCGACTCCTCCGGCAACCTCAAAAAGGTTATCGACAAGTTCTGACTACTCTATAATATATTAAAGCCACCCGCAAAAAGGGTGGCTTTAATATATTATAATAAGGTATACTTACTCCAAATGGAATCGAATCACCTCCTCAATTGCACTCTGGCATACGGGACAGAAGGCGGGCGAGGAGTTATCTCTCATACGGCAGGTGGGGGTGGGGCGATAGACCCCTTTGGTCTGGTAGCCACCGCCCTCGTATAGGCCGAGTGTGGTGCAGTCGTTGCGATTTGCGCCCTCGGTAGTGGGTAATGGTGTACCCTCCGGAATCATATCCTCCCACTTAGAGCCGAAGTCTACAAGTGTGGTAATATTCTTCTCCCAAGGCTCGATATCGGCAGGGTAGAACTCAGTGGTAAAGGCATCGGGAGTGTCGTAGAAATACTCATCTGCCAAACCTGCAAAACTATGGCCGAACTCGTGCACCATCACCTGCGGGAAGAGGGGGTGGTGTGCTGTGGTGAGCGCATAGGAGTTGTAGATGCCACCGCCACCGTAGGTATCGGTATTGGCGAGCACGATGATATGCTCGTAGTCCAAGCCTGCCAATCGGTCGTGCAGACCGTGCAGATTCTTGACGGTCAGATATCGGTCGGAGTAGAATGTGTCGAAAGCCGACGAGGTGGCAGTGCTCAACCATTGGTCCTTGCGAGGTATCGACACACCGCTATCTTTCGATACCGACTTAACGGCTAATATATTAAACTTATGGCGGTAACTTCTGTAAGGCTCATAGTTGAAGAGTATATCACAGGTGCGGCGTGCATCCTCCATAAAGAGTTCCATATCCTCCTCTGCATAGCCCTCGGCTACAATCGCTACATCAATAACATCCTTTGCATCGCCGCCTTTCCAGACATATTCGGCTTCAGTCTTCTCGGTGCGGTCGAAGTTGCGGATGAGGATATCCTTAGGGTTAAAGTGGTGGCTCAGCGAGTCCTGCACCAGACGGCGATTGTCGTAGAGTGTAACGGTTATCTCTGCTTCGGCAAGTGGCATGGGCACAAGCAAGGTGAATTGGTAACTCTGCTCTGCGCCTACGGCTGTGCTGTCGTTAATCCACTCTTGAAAGAGCGAGGAGAAGGAGTTGCGATAGATAACCTTCTCGGTCTTAGCGTCGCGCACGGTGATATCTCCATTGCCTGCCACTGCAAGTTGGTCGAGGTTTGTTCTTCGGCCTGCCCAGCCATCCCACTCGGCATACTCATTGAGGGCAATCATCTGGTTGGTGTGGTTGCCCGAAAAGATATAATCGATGCGCAGAGTGCGGTCTGCAAAATAGGTGTCAAACTGCTGTGCGGTGAGGGTGGTGGCATTGATGCACAACATTGCAATCCCCAACGCCAAAATGTTAAAAAATTTCATAAGTTATTGATGGTGATATGGTTCGTTGTTCAAGATTGTCAAGGCTCGGTATAGTTGCTCGGTAAACAAGGCGCGAACAATCTGATGCGAGAAGGTCATCTTCGAGAGCGACACCTTCTCATTAGCTCTGGAATATACCTTCTCCGAGAAACCGTAGGGGCCTCCGATTACAAACACCAATCTCTTGGTCCCCGCTGCCATACGCTTGCCGAGCCATGCTGCAAACTCTACCGAACTGCTCTCCTTGCCTCGCTCGTCGAGGAGTACCAGATGGTCGCTCGGCTCGATTAGGCGCAGTATGGCCTCGCCCTCCTGCTCCTTTTGCTCGGCCTCTGAGAGTGATTTGCGATTCTTAGGGTCGGGGATTACTGTCTGCCCGAAACGGAGATAGTGGCTAATGCGCGAAGAGTACATCTCCACGAGTTTGGCAACCTCAGCAAGGTCTGTTTTGCCAACAACAATCAGTTCAATCTTCATCTGCTGCTTGGTTATTCGATAGGTGCAGGTAGAGTAAGGTCGCTGTTCCACTCACCCTCCGAGTCATATACTACGGGACGAGTGTCGCCCTGCTCTTTGAGCCATTGGTAAGCCTTGTAGAGATTATAACCATTGCCGCTCGGCTGTGCGATACGATAGGCAATAACCGACGGGTGCAATTGGCTGCGGAAGTACATCGCCTGCACACGGTTGAGATACTCGTCGAGCCAAGCGGGGTCGTTTACGGTCGAAGCGCCTACTTTGCGCGATGAGCCATCGGTGTTAATATTGGCTGTGTCAACTACATATATTCCCTCCTTGTCGCAGAGTGTGTAGAACCAAGCGGGCTGAGGGTAGGCGAGGTAGAGGGTGTTTATGCCTCTCTTTTTCTTGTCGCGAATAGCCTTCTGAGACTCACTTTCGCTGAGGTCGTTGTCCCAACGCGATGCACGAATCTCAATCGGTTTTTCGTTGCGGAAGATGGTGTTGCCCTCCCAGGTTGTCTGTCCGAAGCCGATGCGGAAGGTGGCATACTCGGTGATGATTTTGTCCTTGCGCATAAAGGCGGTGATGGTGTAGAGTTTGGGCGACGATGCACTCCACTGACGCTCTACTGCACCCGGAAAGTCTGCCTCGAAACGTATGGTGTCGCGCGAGTTGCCGGCAACCGATGTTTCGCGCACGTCGTAGTATTTCAACTCATTCTCAGGAGAATAGATGTCGTAGCAAACATCAATTGGCTCCTCGTAGTTGTAGGAGGAGTTTACAATAACATCGAGTGTCAAGGCTCCGCGCTTGCCTGTGGAGTCGGGGAGTGCCGATACTCGAATATCGTAAATACTCAGACGAGGCTGTGCGTGCAACCACACTCGTTCAATCTTTGCTCGACTGTCTGGTGTGCGGTCGGCGGGTTTGGCAGTGTCGTCAATACACTCAACCACAAAATTATTCACGCCATCAACAATGTTGGAACTGATGTTGAACTCCGAAGATACTCTGTTGTCGCGAGCAGCACCTGCATACTTAGTGTTTACATAGATACGATGACCGTTGCGCGAGCCTTCGGTATGCAGATATACATCTCTGTCTCGCCATATCATCGGTATCTCTATTTCGTCAATCACATAGAAGATATTATCTCCGCGTTTTACCTCAACCATCTTCTTGGTAAGGTCCATATAGAAACGCTCACCCTCGGGTTTCTGTGCGAGTGAAGTCTCTCGTGAACCGTAGGTGACAAATTCGGTACGATAGTCGCTCCTGTTCTCAGGTGTAACAGTGCGCTCTTGTGCTGTAAGGTGTGTAGTTGCTAATAGTGTTAGTATGC
>JAFNVE010000088.1 GCA_017379955.1 Tidjanibacter sp.
CCTTGCGATCCTTGTCGCTTTTGGTACCAAAAAAGAGTTTTAACAGTTTAGAAACTATGTCCATATCGTAAAGTATTTAAATATAACTTGCAAATATAGTGTTTTTTATCGTATCTCACACAATCTTTTTCAATCTTTCTTATAAATCATTTTCCCTACCCCACATTCATCGCAACGATTTTCCGCACAATAGCAGGTCGAAAGTTGCAAAAGTGCCTGAGAATCAGAAGCCGAGCACATAGGCACACCATAGCCTGTCCAGAAGCGGGTATATTTATTACTCTCGGCCATAAGGCTATCCAAGAGATCTATTGCCTGCTCGCAATATGCCTGCTTGTTCGTCTGTTTGCCATAGACAAAGAGGAAAGGAACTACAACATTGATACCCAGCATATTGGCCTTTGTCTTGCCGAGCCTTGGCGGTCTGCCGTCGGAGTGAGTTGTGCCACAGCGTTTTGCCCAATACTCCGAGCACTCGACATCGAAAAGACGGCACACATCATCAGCACTCTTGCAGGCAAAGAGCGAGTCGATAAGCACATCGTTATCGCAGAGTATGGCCACAAGTTGCGAGAGTCGCACCAGAGGATTGGCCGATGGGTAGATATTACCACGCTGCCAATCAGCGATATAGAGTGTCGTAAAGAAACGGTATTTTTGTTGGAGATACTCGTAGTCGTTCATCAGTTCACGACAATAACTATCGAGCAACCTGCCTTCGAGAAGCCCCGATGCGCCAAAGAGCAGAGCCTCAACATTGCGGCGCACCTTGCGCTCACGCAGACACATCACACTCGTCACCGTGCGTGCCATCTGGGTCATCGGCTCCTTGTTGTCGCTACCGCCTATGTAGCGGAAGAGAAGGATGTGAAGCGTCTGCAACCAATCACGATTCTCGTTGTAGTAGGCGAGCAGGTCGTTGCTCTTGCGCTCCAATCGCTCGACAGCTAGACGCGTCAGCAGACTGCAACGATAGACCGACTCCATCTCGGCTAACGCCACAGCACACGTCATCTGCTTTTCACTATCGACCGATCTACGCATAAAGTGTTATTTCGACTCATTTCTATTGTTAGGGAGGTTAGAGAGTTTAAGGAGTTATGAGAATAATGGGAATTATGTGAATAATGGGAGTTTTGTCCACTAATTCGATTATTTCCTATTACTCCTATTGCCTCTACCATCCATAAAAGTCATATGGCTGAGGAAATTTTGGGCTTCGCGCAGAAAGACAAAGCGGAGTTTACATAAAGTAAATGAGCATTTGGCTTTCAAGGGAAGTGCAAAATTTACCAGTCAGATGGCTTTTTTTTACAAGAAGCCGGCTTCTAACAAAGCCTCCGGCGACATCATCGACTTATCCCAAGGCGGATCGAAGGTGAGTTCCACAATCACCTCCTCAACACCGCGCACCTTTGCCACCTGGGTCTTGATATCCGACAAGAGGATATCCGCCATTGGGCAGTTGGGGGCAGTGAGTGTCATCTCGATATATACCTTGCCATCTGGCTCAAAGTCAACCTTATAGATAAGTCCCAAGTCATACACATTGATAGGAATCTCGGGGTCGTATATGTTTTTGAGGGTAAAGACAATGTCCTCCTCAACTTTCAATAACTCTTCTGCTGTCATTACTTATTGTTTTGTTGCTCCGCAAAAGCGATTGCATAAAGTTTCATCTGCTTAATCATCGACAAAAGACCATTGGCACGCGTGGGCGAGAGATTCTCCTGCAAACCGATACGCTCGATGAAGTAGAGCTCCATATCTACCACCTCCTGAGGCGTGCGACCACTGAGCACCTTGATAAGCAGAGCGATAATACCTTTGGTAATAATAGCGTCACTATCAGCACCATAGTAAATCTTGCCATCCTCCAATCGTGCATCTACCCACACACGCGACTGACATCCCTCGATGAGGTACTTTTCGTTGCGGTGCTTGGGCTCCATCGGCTCCAACTCTGTGCCGAGGTCGATGAGATATTGATATTTGTCGAGCCACTCATCAAAGATGGCAAACTCGTCAATAATCTGTTCCTGTATCTGGTCCATATTTTCTCTATAATTTTCGCTTATTACAAACTGCAAAGATAATGCAGGTGCGCCGAAAAAGCAACGATTAGCACCCCAACCTTAGTATAGTTTTATATACTCGTAGGTATTACCAACCAGCGTTAAGTACTTCTCGAACTCTGCGCGCTCTATCACCACCGTTGCGCGGTTGTCGTTGGGGTGAAAACTGAGCGATGTTTGTTCTTTCAGACTCTCGTCAAGGAAGAGGTGTACGTGGTTTTCGGGGTCGTTTATAAGGCCGAAGGGTGACACCGAGCCTGGTTGCAAACCGAGCCAACGCTCCATACGCTCAGGCGAGGCAAAGGAGAGTTTGCCCTGGTGGAGGAGGTGTTCAAGGTCGTGGATTGCCATTGACTTGTCGCAGTCGAAGACTACCAGATAGTGGCGGTTGCCCTTGTGGTTGCGGAAAAAGAGATTTTTGCAGTGCTTGGAGCCATCGGCGTGCCAATAGCGACGTGCAATCTCAATAGTTGGAGCCTCGGGGTGTTCGTACCACGAGTAGTTGATGTTATGCTCAGTGAGCCAATCGAATACCTTTTGTCGTCGTTCCATACCACAAAGGTAGCAAAGTTATTGGAGAGGAGTATTGCAAAGGTCGATTTTCTTTGTTAAATTTGTTACTGTGATTAACCTTTAACTACAAAAATATGAAACCAGACACCGTAAAACAACTCTTCATAGAGCGATATGGCTCAGAGCCAACACTCTACACCTCCCCTGGTCGCATCAACCTGATTGGTGAGCACACCGACTATAATGGGGGCTATGTGTTCCCCGGAGCGATTGACAAAGCGATGGTGGCAGCCATCAAGCCTAACGAAACCGACAAGGTAAGAGCCTACTCCGCTGACTTGGAGGAGTATTGTGAGTTTGGCTTGGAGGAGAGCGACCTTCCCGCACAGCAGTGGGCGCGATATATCTTTGGTGTGTGCCGCGAAGTTATCAAACGAGGCGGAAAAATTGAGGGTTTTGACACCACCTTCTCGGGCAATGTGCCTCTGGGTGCTGGTCTATCATCGTCGGCTGCCTTGGAGTCGACATTTGCTTTTGCGCTGAACGACCTTTTCGGGTTGGGCATTGACAAGTTTGAACTTGCCCGCATCGGCCAATCTACCGAGCATAACTACTGCGGAGTGAAGTGCGGAATTATGGACCAATTTGCATCCGTCTTTGGCAAGGCAGGCCACCTGATGCGACTCGACTGCCGCTCGATGGAGTTTGCATATTTCCCCTTCAACCCCGAGGCACACGGCTACCGTTTGGTACTGCTCGACTCGGTAGTGAAACACGAGCTTGTAGGCTCGCCTTATAATGACCGCAGGGCGTCGTGTGAGAGGGTTGCCGCAGCACTCGGACAGGAGTTCCTGCGCGGAGCCACTATGGAGCAATTGGAGGCAATCCAGAGCGAGATTTCGGAGGAGGACTACCACCGCGCACGCTTTGTGATTGGCGAGGAGCAGAGAGTGATTGATGTTTGTGAGGCACTCGAAAAGGGTGATTACCAAACCGTTGGCGAGCGTATGTATCAGACCCACGAAGGACTATCGAAGGACTATGAGGTATCGTGCGAGGAGTTGGACCACCTTGTGGGACTTGCCAAGGAGTGCGGCGTGACAGGCGCAAGAATTATGGGCGGTGGCTTTGGCGGCTGCACAATCAACCTTGTAAAGGCCGAACTCTACGACAACTTTATCGCTACCGCATCCGCCAAGTTTGCCGAGAAATGGGGACACGCCCCGAAGGTATATGAGGTGGTAATCTCAGACGGAGCAAGAAGGTTAGAGTAAATTCAAAATTCAAAATTCAAAATTAGAGAGGTTAAGGAGTTTAAGGAATTTAAGGAATTTAGGGAGATTAGGGCCAATAGGAATAATAGGAGTAATAGGAGTAATAGGAGTAATAGGAAATGAAAGAGTAGGGACAATTCTTAAACTCACTAAACTCACAAGCCATCCTCCTTACTCAACTCACTCTCACCACGCTAATTGCCATCTCGACACCTGCCTGCTTCGCAGGCATTTCCAAGCCTGACCCACCCCCAAGCCCCCGCCTCGGCGGGGGATGTGTCCCGAGGCTTTGCCTCGGGCGAAGTAGCGGGCACGACCGATTGTGGGTTTCGGAAGAAGCGGGCACGACCGTTTATTGATGGGAAATTTGGGAATAATAGGAGTAATAGGAAATTAGAGAGGTTAAGGAGTGTAGGGAGATTAGAGAATTTAAGGAGCATAGGGACAATCCTTAAACTCCTTAAACTCCTTAAACTC
>JAFNVE010000089.1 GCA_017379955.1 Tidjanibacter sp.
ATTGAGGATTGCTGTCTCGGTAACGGTGCGCAGACCCTCTGCACCCAACATCTTGATATAGCCATAGGTGATGGGCAGAAGCAGTGCGCTACCCCAAGGCGACGAAGATACTGCGGTGATACCCTGCTCGCCACCTGTCGGAACAACCGAGTGCGAGGGAAGGAAGGGTACCAAGTGCTGAGCCACACATACGGGACCCACACCAGGGCCACCACCACCGTGAGGCATAGCAAAGGTCTTATGCAGATTCAGATGGCAGACATCGGCACCGATATAGCCTGGATTAGTCAGACCCACCTGTGCGTTCATATTTGCACCATCCATATATACCTGACCACCAGCATCGTGTACCAAATCCACCATCTCGCGGATACGGCTCTCAAATACGCCGTGGGTCGAGGGGTAGGTAATCATCACGCCACACAACTCGGCAGCATACTGCTCTGTCTTGGCCTTCAAGTCCTCTACATCGATATTGCCTGCTGCATCGCAAGCCACGGTGACAATCTTCATACCTGCCATCGCTGCCGAAGCGGGGTTTGTGCCGTGTGCCGAGGCGGGAATCAGTACAATGTTGCGGTAACCCTGACCACGGCTCTGGTGCCAAGCACGGATAATCATCAGACCGGTGTACTCACCCGCAGCACCCGAGTTGGGCTGCAAGGTAGCACCTGCAAAGCCTGTGACAACTGCCAGGTCGTGTTCGAGTTCGGCAATCATCTCCATATAGCCCTCGGCCTGCGACAGAGGAGCAAAGGGGTGCATATCGGTAAAGCCACTGAGCGACAGAGGCATCATAGTCACGGCGGGGTTGAGTTTCATAGTACACGAGCCGAGCGATATCATACTATCAGCCAGCGAGATATCGCGGTGCTCCAATCGTTTGATATAGCGCATCATCTCGGTCTCGGTGTGATATTTAGAGAATACCTCCTCAGTCATAAAGGGGCTCTTGCGGCTCAGGCTCTCGGGGAGAGGTGCACCCTCCACCCACTTCACCTTCTTCGGTGCGCGCTTGCCTGCCGCCTCAGCGAAGATAGCCACAATCTGCTCTACATCCTCCTCGGTGGTCATCTCGTCAAGACTCAGACGCACCTTATCCTCGGCGGGATAGTAGAAGTTGATGCCACGCTCCAAAGCGGCCTGCTGGACAACAGCAGCCTCAGCACTTACCTCGATAGTGTCGAAGTAGTGCTCCGAGATGGGCGAGTAACCCAACTCCTTCAACGCTTCAGTAACGGTAGTAGCCGCGCTGTGGATATGCTCGGCGATAGCCTTGATACCCTCCGGACCGTGATATGCTGCATAGAGGCCAGACATAGTGGCCATAAGTGCAGATGCAGTACAGATGTTTGAGGTTGCTCTCTCGCGCTTGATATGCTGCTCTCGGGTTTGGAGAGCCATACGGAGAGCCTTGTTGTCAAGACGGTCTACCGACACACCGATAATACGGCCAGGCATCTGACGCTTGTAGGCCTCGCGGGTTGTCATAAAGCCTGCGCTGGGGCCACCAAAGCCCATCGGTAGACCCATACGCTGCGACGAGCCGACAGCGATATCGGCACCCCACTCAGCGGGAGTGGTGAGCAGTGCAAGCGACATCAGGTCACAAATGGCACTCACCTTAGCACCTGCGGCGTGTGCAGCCTCGGCAAAGGCAGCGTAGTCGCACACCTCGCCACGAGCAGCGGGGTACTGCACCATAGCACCGAACTCCTTGCCTGTAAATTCGTATGTGGCGTAGTTGTCGGTAACAATCTCAATGCCGAACGGCTCACTGCGGGTAATCAGCACATCGAGAGTCTGCGGGAAGATATTCTCGTCGACAAACATAACATTTACCCCTGCCGCTACCTGCTGTTTGGTGCGCAGAGCGAAGCTCATCAGCATAGCCTCAGCAGCCGCAGTCGCCTCGTCGAGGAGCGAGCAGTTGCCAATCTCCATACCTGTCAGCGAGATAGTCATCGTCTGGAAGTTGAGCAGAGCCTCCAAACGACCCTGCGAAATCTCAGCCTGATAGGGGGTGTATGAGGTGTACCACGAGGGATTCTCAAAGACATTGCGCATAATCACCGCGGGGGTTGCCGAGGGATAGTAACCCATACCGATAAAGGAGCGGTAGGGGGTGTTCTTGGCTGCCAGAGCGCGGATGCGTGCGGCATACTCCCACTCGCTCATACCCTCGCCCACTGCCAACGGCTTGCGCAGACGAATACCGGCGGGAATAACCTGAGAGATGAGCTCCTCAACACTCTCGACGCCAATCTTATCAAGCATAGCCTTGCGCTCATCGCCAACAAGACCAATCTGCCTATCAACAAATTTTTTCATCTTTGGTTGTATTTAGTTTTCTTTTACTTTCGTTTATTTTAGGGAGGTTAGGGAGTTTAAGGAATTTAGGGAATTTAGGGAATTTAGGGAATTTAGGGAACGACGTCCACTAATCCTATGATTTCCTATTACTCCTATTTTCTCCTATTGTTCCTATTACTCCTATTATTCCTATTACTCCTATTACATCTACCACCCAAAAAGTCATATGGCTGAGGGATTTTTAGGCGGAGCAGTTTTTGGGGAAGCGAGCATACTAAGTCGTATGTGAGCGACACAAAAAAAATGCTCCAACACCAAAATCACCAGCCAGATGGCTTTTATCTCTGGCGAATATCAACTCGCGGAGTGTTGTCAGGCACAAACGGCTCGCCCTTCTGGAAGTAGTTCTCCAAAATGGTAGTCACCAAATCGGTAAATCCTGTGGGAAGAGGACGGGTAAAGTTGTAAGCGGTATAGATATAATCTGCCAACACAACGCTATATTTCTCCTTTGCAGGATAGATTTTGTGGTCGAAGATTACATCCACTGCATCGCCCTTCTCGTCGGTGATTACGGTATATGTCAGGCCCGAGGGCAAAAGGTCGCGTGAGTGTGACTCCTTGGGGTTGGTAGTGTCGTTGAACTTATTCATAATCAACTCCTTCAACTCTGCAAGCGACATCTCAACCCTGATACCGCGGCTGGCAAAGGGGTCAACTGCAAAAATCGAAGCGCGATTCAAATCACCTGCTGCAAAGCCATCAACACGCACACCACCCTGATGGTAGAAGGCGAAGTCGCTTTTGAGTTCCTTGCGCAGCAGGTCGCTCAGCAGATTGGCAACGCCTGTTTTGTCAGAATCGGCAGCCACCGTGCCCACAATCTCCTTCATAGTGGGGACATCATAATACTTCTCAATCTTCTGCTCCCACTCCTCGGAGGTGGCAATATCGGATGTCGGAACGAGGTGGTTCTCAATCGAGATAATCTTCTTGCCCTGCATCTTGATTGTGGTGACACCGATATTTTTCAGGCTCTTACCTGTCTGAGTGACAAGTGTTTCGCCCATCATCTCACCATTGGGGAGTGTGGTGTGGGTGTGGCCACCAACCAGGATATCCATCTCAGGAAGTGCCTCAACCAGACGGGGATCCATATCGTAGCCGAGGTGCGAAATGCCAATCAGCACATCGCAACTATCCGCCAGCGTACGCAACGAAGCAGCAGTTGCAAATGCATCGGGGAACTCGGTGCCTACGAAAATCTCATCATCACCATCGGGGTGACCATTTTTGAAATTGGTGATAAAGCCCGTAAAACCAAACTTAACGCCACCTATCTCCTTGATGACGTATGCCTTAGGCTGAGCAAGTGCAGTTGTACCCGTATTGATATTTGCGCAGATAATATCAAACTCGGCCTCCGACACACGCTTATTGAGTACCTCCAAGCCTTTGTCAAATTCGTGGTTACCGAAGATTGCCACGTCGTAGTCAAGTTCGTTCATCAGCTCAATGACGGGCTGTCCGCTCTCGGGTGCCATATCGACGTATGGGTTACCGGTAACACGGTCGCCTGCATCGACAAGGATTACCTCAGCAGTATCTGCCGCACGCACTCCCTCAACATAGGAGGCCAGCAGAGGGAACTTGGCAATCTCGCCGTGAATATCGTTAGTCGAAATAAGAACGAAGGTCTGCTTAGCCCCACACGAGCATAACATCAGAGCCAAGACAAGTGTTGCAACACCTTTGCTTAGCATACGAAGAGAATTATTCTTGTACATTATTTTGATGATTTTATATTTTATACCTCTTATTAACTTGACAAAGTTAGAAAAAAAAACTATCTTTCGTGCAGGATTTTTTTACAATTTTCTTTTTGAAATATGGAACACATCAAGATAGTCTGCAAGAATTGCAATAGCGAGCTTTTTGTCGATTGGGGAACACGCCTCAAAGATGTTGCAAAGATGATTGCCACACCCGACAAAAAGGAGCCGTGGCTGGCAGCATACGTCAACAACTCTATCCGCGAACTCGACTACCGTATCTGCGAGCCGGTTACGGTAAAGTTTATAGATATCACACATTTTGAGGGTATTAGAGTATATCAGCGCACACTATTTAT
Source organism: Tidjanibacter sp. (assembly GCA_017379955.1). Classification (GTDB taxonomy): domain Bacteria; phylum Bacteroidota; class Bacteroidia; order Bacteroidales; family Rikenellaceae; genus Tidjanibacter. The sequence continues at coordinate 4,445 of JAFNVE010000089.1, forward strand.
GATACTCCACAAGGCGGTGCACGACCTCTATCCCGACAACCGCTTCCGCATCAAACACTCCCTCTCCAAGGGTTTTTATTGCGAGTTGGAGGGGATAACTCCCAGCGAGGAGGTTGCGGCTCGGGTGCGTGAAAGAGTTGACGAACTGATTGCGCAGAACATCCCCATTGTGCGCAACAAGATGCTCAAAGAGGAGGCTATCGAGATATACAGACAACTCGGCTTTGAGGATAAGATTGCGATTATCAACTCCCGACCTCATCTCTATGTCACAGTCTACCGTCTGGCAGATATGGCGGGCTACTTCTATGGCGCACTTGCCCCATCGACAGGCCTCATCCACCTATACGATTTTCGCCCCTACGGAGAGGGATTTCATATCACCTGTCCGCGTCGCACAGAGCCTTCGAAGCTCGAAAATGTAGTGCCTCAGCAGAAGATGTACGAGGTATTCAGTGAGTACAAGGATTGGGTAGATATTATCGGTGTGTCAAATGTAGGCCCTCTGAATCAGATGATTAGCAACGGCAAGAGCACAGGACTTATCCAGATTGCCGAGGCTCTGCACGAGAAGAAGATTGGCAAGATTGCCGACACGATTGCCGAGGCTCACGCTGAGCGCGGAGTGCGTATGGTGCTGATTGCCGGCCCCTCGTCGAGCGGCAAGACAACCTTCTGCAAACGACTCGGCATCGGACTCGGAGTGCTCGGTTTCCACCCCCAAAGCATATCGCTTGACGACTACTTTGTAGACCGCACAAAGACCCCACGCGATGAGAGTGGCGACTACGACTTTGAGGCATTGGAGGCTATCGACCTCGAACTCTTCAACGACCATCTGCGCCGACTCTTTGCGGGCGAGGCGGTAGTGCTGCCACGATATAATTTCATCACCGGACTGAGAGAGTGGCACGACAAACCACTGCAACTCGACGACCGCTCGATACTCCTGGTGGAGGGCATTCACGGCCTCAACCCAAGACTTACTGACGGAGTGGCAGACAACCTCAAATTCAGAGTCTACATCTCGGCTCTGACCTCGATTTCGATGGATGACCTATCGCGCATCCCGACAACCGATAACAGACTGCTGCGCAGGATGATACGCGACTTCGCCACACGCGGTTGCGACGCCACGGCAACCCTCCAACGCTGGGCAAGTGTGCGCAAGGGCGAGGACAAACATATCTTCCCCTATCAGGAAAATGCCGATGTGATGTTCAACTCCTCACTCTTCTATGAGATACCCGTTTTGAAGGCCTACGCTCTGCCACTGTTGCATAGCGTGCCCGACACCGTAGAGGAGTATGCCGAGGCCCGCCGATTGTTCAAGTTCCTGGACAACTTCCTGCCCATCGACACCAACGACATCCCGCCCACCTCAATCCTTCGCGAGTTCGTCGGAGGAAGTTCGTTTAAGTATTAAAAAAAACAGAGCCGAGTAAGATTGTTTACTCGGCTCTGTTTTATTGATTACTATTCTCTTACTCTGCACTCTTGGCTGCGCGTTTGCGATCAATTTCGCTCAGGAGAATCTTGCGCAGGCGCATAGCGTGCGGGGTAATCTCTACATACTCGTCCTCGCGGATATACTCCAGAGCCTCCTCCAACGAGAACTTCACTGCGGGTGCAATGCTCACCTTATCGTCCGAGCCACTTGCACGCATATTGGTAAGTTTCTTGCTCTTTGTCAGGTTGATACAGATATCACCATCGCGGGTATTCTCGCCCACAACCTGGCCACAATATACCTCCTCACCAGGCTCTACGAAGAAGCGACCACGATCCTGCAACTTATTAATTGCGTAGGCGTATGCCTGACCTGTCTCCATAGCCACCAGCGAGCCATTATTACGCATCTCGATATCGCCCTTATAAGGCTCGAAACTCTTGAAACGGTGTGCCATAACAGCCTCGCCAGCCGTTGCGGTAAGCAGGTTGCTACGCAGACCAATCAGGCCACGCGAGGGAATATCGAACTCCAAACGAGTACGCTCGTTGCGGCTCTCCATATTGTTAAGCACCGCCTTGCGCTTGGTCGACATCTCGATAGCCTTGCCTGCATACTCGTCGGGTACATCGATTGTAAGTTCCTCAACAGGCTCGCAACGCACGCCGTCAATCTCCTTGATAATAACCTTGGGCTGACCAACCTGCAACTCGTAGCCCTCACGACGCATCGTCTCGATAAGTACCGAGAGGTGCAACACGCCACGACCAAAGACAATCCACTTATCGCCCATATCGCCCTGCTCAACACGCAGTGCCAAGTTCTTCTCCAACTCCTTATCCAGACGCTCCTTGATGTGGCGCGAGGTGACAAACTTGCCATCCTGACCATAGAAAGGCGAGTCGTTAATCGAGAAGAGCATACTCATTGTAGGCTCGTCGATTGCGATAGGGGGCAGAGGCTCGGGATTCTCAGCGTCGCAGATAGTGTCGCCAATCTCAAAGCCCTCGATACCTACAAGTGCGCAAATCTCGCCACACTTAACCTCCTCAGCCTTCGCCTTGCCCAGACCGTCAAACACCATCAGGTCCTTGATGCGGGTCTTCAAGAAGGTCTTACCGTCGCGCTTAGCGAGAGTGACAGGCATACCTGCACGCAGAGTACCACGAGTAACCTTACCCACAGCAATACGACCAACATAGGAGGAGTATTCGAGCGAGGTGATAAGCATCTGAGGAGTACCCTCCACAACCTCGGGCTCGGGGATATCGTCAATAATTGCGTCGAGCAGAGGAGTAATATCTGTGGTGCGCTCGGTAGGCTTATGGCTCATCCAACCCAGCTTTGCGCTACCATAAATCACGCGGAAATCGAGCTGGTCATCCGATGCACCGAGGGTAAACATAAGGTCAAACACCTGCTCATATACATAGTCGGGACGGCAGTTGGGCTTATCCACCTTGTTAATTACCACGATAGGTTTCTTGCCAAGCGAGAGTGCC
>JAFNVE010000090.1 GCA_017379955.1 Tidjanibacter sp.
CCCTCCGCCACAACCAGGAGGCTATCAAGCGTCAGCTCTCGAAACTTATCGACTTCGACTCCGACGCTCCCAATGCGGCAATTATGGTGAACAACTACGACTGGATGAAGGAGTTCTCCTTCTTGGAGTTCATCCGCGACATCGGCAAGCACATCACCGTTAACTATATGATGGCTAAGGACTCGGTTAAGAAGCGTTTCAATGGCGAGGGCGAGGGTATGTCGTTCACCGAGTTTACCTATCAGTTGGTTCAGGGCTACGACTTCCTCTATCTCTATGAGCATCAGGGTTGTAAGTTGCAGCTTGGTGGTTCGGACCAGTGGGGTAACATCACCACCGGTACTGAGCTTATCCGCCGCAAACTCGGTGGCGAGGCCTTTGCGCTCACCTGCCCTCTGATTAAGAAGGCAGACGGCACCAAGTTTGGCAAGACCGAGAGCGGTAACGTATGGCTCGACCCCCGTTACACTTCGCCTTATAAGTTCTACCAATTCTGGCTCAACGTGAGCGACGAGGATGCAGAGCGTTATATCAAAATCTTCACTATGCTCGAGAAGGAGGAGATTGACTCGCTGATTGCTGCTCACCGTGAGGCACCCCACGAGCGTCAGTTGCAGAAGCGTCTGGCAAAGGAGGTTACCTCGATGGTACACTCGCCCGAGGAGTACGAAAAGGCGGTTGGCGCATCGCAGATTCTCTTCGGTGGCGCAACTTCCGAGGCTCTCCGCACTCTCGACGAGCAGACCCTCTTGCAGGTATTTGAGGGCGTGCCCACCTTCACCATCGCCAAGAGCGAGTTGGAGGCTGGTGTGGATGTACTCACACTCTGCGCTGAGCGTTGCAAACTCTTCGCATCGAAGGGCGAGTTGCGCAAGCTGATTCAGGGTGGCGGTGTGTCGGTAAACAAGGAGAAGGTGACCGACGCAAACGCTATCTACAATGCTGATGCACTTATCGCCGGCAAATATTTGCTCGTGCAGAAAGGCAAGAAGAACTACTTCCTGATTATCGCCGAGTAATTTTTTCCCCATTTTGGTCTTTTCTTCCCATTTTGGTTGTGGGGGAACGACCGCAATGAAGAGAGATGTTATACATACCTGAGAATTATACCAACCTGCTCGGTAGCTATGAGCGTACCGAGCAGGCTATTAAGGTGGTGAAAGACCTCTTCCAGAGTGCTCTTGCGGAGAATCTGGGATTGTTGCGTGTCACCGCCCCGATGGTCGTTCTCAGTGGCAGCGGTCTAAATGACGAGCTAAGTGGCAAGGAGCGACCCGTGGAGTTTGGCATACGCGACCTCCCGGGTGAGCGTGCCGAGATTGTACACTCACTCGCCAAGTGGAAACGCTGGAAACTTGCAGAGATGGGTATGGAGGCCGGCAGGGGTATCTATACCGACATGAACGCTCTGCGACCCGAAGAGGAGCTTGACAACATCCACTCCATATATGTTGACCAATGGGATTGGGAGAAGGTGATGACCCCATCGGAGCGCACCGAAGCCTATCTGCGCACCATTGTCGAGGGTGTCTACCGCTCACTGCTCCACACCGAAGAGCGACTCGCCGAGGCCTTCCCCGAACTACGCCCCACCCTGCCAAAAGAGATTACCTTCATACACTCGCAAGAGTTACTCGACCGTTGGCCCGACCTGACAGCCAAGGAGCGCGAGAATCGCATAACCAAGGAGTGCGGTGCCGTATTTGTCATTGGCATTGGCGGCCCTCTCTCAAATAGCACACCACACGACAGTCGCGCAGCCGACTACGACGATTGGAGCACCCCGGGTGAGAGTGGCTTGGTGGGTCTTAATGGCGACATCCTGCTCTGGAACGAGGTGCTGGGTCAGGCATTTGAGATATCCAGCATGGGTATCCGTGTAGACCGCGAGGCACTGCTCCGCCAAATCACCATGCGTGGCGAGGAGCGCAAACTCACTCTACCCTTCCACAAAGCGTTGCTCGATGGTCGTCTGCCCCAGACAGTTGGTGGTGGTATCGGCCAGTCGCGCCTCTGTATGTTCCTGCTCCGCAAGGCGCACATTGGCGAGATTCAGAGTTCCATCTGGCCCGAGGAGATGCGCAAGGCGTGCGCCGAGAAGGGTATCGTATTAGCCTAACTTTCACTTAATTATACTATGAAAAGATTTGCAAAAGGTCTATTTGTAGCCTTATTGCTCACCCTCTCGTCGGCACTCGCAAGTGCGCAGCAAGGCAAGGGGCTTGACAAGCGACTGAAAGAGCACCTCTACTATCTCACATCCGACGAGTTGCGAGGTCGCGAGGCGGGCACAGAGGATGCTGCCAAGGCGTCAGACTACATCGCCGAGCAGTTTGCCCAGATAGGACTCGAACCCTATATGGGCGAGAGTTACTTCCAATACTTCACCGTCCCCACAGCCAAGAACAAGAGTTTCCGCAATGTGATAGGCATCATCGAGGGCACTAACCCCGAGCTCAGCAACCGCTACATTGTAGTCGGTGCCCACTACGACCACTTAGGCGTGCAGCTCGGCAAGACATACCCGGGAGCTGACGACAACGCCTCAGGCACATCGGCACTTATCGAGGTGGCACGCAACCTCCTAGTCAACCGCAGCACACTCGGTCGCTCGATAATCGTCGTGGCCTTCGACGCTGAGGAGATGGGGCTCTACGGCTCAACATATCTTGCAGAGGTGATGCCGACAGAGAGAATCGACCTGATGATAAGTATGGATATGGTAGGCTGGCTCGCGGAGGCCGAGCGACTAACCATAGAGGGTGCGGGCACAATCAAGGATGGTGTAAAGTGGCTTGCAGAAGTACCCTATCGTGGCGATATGAAGCTGAACCTCAACCTCTACGAGAACTCGCTATTCACCGCCACAGACACGCGCGGATTTGCGCAAGCAGGAGTGCCCACATTTGCGGTGACCACAGGCACCGTATCTCCCTACCACAAGCCGAGCGACACCGCCGACAAGATTGACTTCCAAGGCTTGCAGGAGATAACACTCTTCATGACATCGCTCATCACCGAGGCCTCCAAAGATGCATCGTTTGGTCGCTCGGGCAAGGTGGCATCTATACACAGCAGTCTGCCGATAGCGCAGCTCGGCCTGACAGCCGTAAGCGGTCGCAGCAGCATGCGCTGGCCCGACAGTGCTCTACGCGGGAAGGATGGTCATCTGCTGGGAGCAGGTGCTACAATGCAGTTTAACATAGGTCGTTGGTTCACACTGCGCACAGGCGCACGCTACGAGTGGGCATCGCCCAAGTGGCCAAGCGACGACAAGCCCTTCGGAGCAACCACACGCCTAAGAACAGAGCAACTCACCACACCCCTGACCATCGGCGCACGCCTATCGCTCGCCGACACACGAACATACACATTCATATCGGCAGGCTGGTACTACACACAGCGATACAAAGCAAGCGTAGGCAAAGAGCAAGTGACAATAGGCGAAGCAGGAATAGCACGCGAAGACTACGGCCCAATGTGGGAGTTCGGCATGAACGCCGGCAAATGGCAACTGACAGTGGTCAACCGCTACGGCATAACAGACCTCTTCACAACACCCACACAAGGCAAAACCCGCACCCGCAACACCTACTGCGAGATTAGCTACTTCTTCTAAAAACTTTTCTCCGCTTTTTGTAAAAAGCGGAACCAAAAACTTTTACACATTTAGTTTGCGGGTTTAGGAATAACTTTGCAGTTATTACGACAAAAAAGAGATATGGAGTTTGTTCAAGTTAACTTGACAACTCCATATCTCTTTTTCATCGTACCCTCTACGAGGGTATCCCCTAAACCCGAAAAAAAACTAATATTACTGAACAGTCTAATTGGTTTTCACTAATCTCCCTAATCTCCCTAAATTCCCTTCTTTCACTTTTCACCTTTCAGTTTTCAGTTTTGCTCTTTGCTCTTTGCTCTTTCATCTTCCCAATAAAAAAGCCATCTAACATTAGATGGCTTTTTTACATATCTCGGCCAATGCACACGCCTCGCATTTAGGGTTGCGGGCGGTGCAGGTATATCGGCCGTGCAATATCAGCAGATGGTGGGCTGTGGGGAGTTGCTCGGCAGGGAGGTATTTGCAGAGTTGCTCCTCGGTCTGGCGCACATTTCTCGCCCTGACCGTCAGGCCAATCCTGCGCGACACACGGTGAACGTGGGTGTCGACAGGCATTACTAATCTATTGTAAATCACCGAGGCAACCACATTGGCGGTCTTGTGTCCCACGCCCGGAAGTCGTTCCAACTCCTCGACACTATCGGGCACCACGCCACCAAATTCCCCCGCCAGCATCTGCGCCATCTTGGCCAGATTCTTAGCCTTATTATTTGGGTAGGAGATACTCTTGATATAGGGATATATCTCCTCAGCGGTCGCCTCGGCCAATGCCTCGGGGGTAGGAAATCGCTCAAATAGGGCGGGCGTAGTCATATTGACACGCTTATCGGTGCACTGAGCCGAGAGCATAACAGCCACCAACAACTCGTAGGGGGAGTTGTAGTGCAACTCTGTCTCAGGCTCGGGAATAGCCTCCGACAACAACCTAAATACCTCTGTATAAAATTTTTCCACGTTTTTTCACATTTTGGTTGTGCAATCCTGACCGTATTACACCTTCCCTACCCTATTACTTGCAACTTCGCAAATTTGTTTAAAAGCGTCTTTTTGCCTGCTGCGGGGTTATCGAAATCGACGGTCACTTTAATATCGTTTGCCAATGGCTCCATCTCCACCACAGTGCCAGGGCCAAACTTGGCGTGTGTCACCCTGTCGCCCACCTTAGGCGCACCCGAAGAGGGTGTTGCTGCAGGGGTTGCCGCAGGGGTTGTGGTGGGGGTTATCTTGCGCAACGATGCGGGATTGGCAGGGGCAATGGGGCGCACTCTCTCGGGCTGCTGCTTAGGCTGGTAACCGCCATATCGTGAGCCACTTGCACCACTCGCACCACCAAACCTACGGCCACCATAGCCACCCTCCGCAGGGCGGTTGTTTGCGCCATACTGACGGCGCAGACGCTCCAGGGGGTTATCCTCGCCATCCTCCTCATCGGGGTCGAAACGGATGTCGAGATATTGTTGGTCAAGCTCTTTTAGGAATCGGCTCGGACGACAGAACTCGGTATTGCCCCACTTAAAGCGGGTCTGGGCAAACGACAAGGTGGCCTGTCGCTCTGCACGAGTGAGAGCCACATAGAACAGACGGCGTTCCTCTTCGAGTTGTGCCTCGTCGCCCATCGACCTCAGCGAGGGGAAGAGCTGCTCCTCCAAGCCCACGATAAATACGGTGTCGAACTCCAAGCCCTTCGAGGCGTGCACGGTCATCAGCGTAACGCGTGCCGCACCATCGCCCTCCTTATCCATATCGGTCAGCAGTGCCACATTTTGCAACCACTCCTCGATGGTAGGCTCTGTCGGCTCGCCCTCCTCGGCAGGGAGTTGGCTCTTCTCCTTGGTGAACTCCTGCATCGAGTTGAGCAACTCCTCAACATTGGCCTTGGCATCTGCGCCCTCCGGTCCGGCCAGGGTGAGGCTGTTGAGAATACCCGAGCGGGTGGCAACCATCAAGCCAAACTCATAGAGGCTCTTCTCGGTGCGACCGAGAGCAATCTCGGTTATAAGGGCTACAAACTCCTTCACCTTGCCACCCACCACCTTCCACTCGGGGCTGTCGGGCGCAAGCGAGGCGAGTGCCTCCCAGATACTCATCCCACGCTCGGTAGCGAGGGTGCGCAGTCGGCTCTGGGTAACATCACCGATTCCACGCGCAGGGTAGTTTACAATACGAAGAAACGCCTCATCATCTTTCGGGTTGACAATCAAGCGAATATAGGCAAGCATATCGCGAATCTCCTTATGGTCGTAGAAAGAGCGACCGCCATAGATGCGATATGGGATATTGTTGCGGCGGAGTGCCTCCTCCAAGGCTCGCGACTGGGCATTTGTGCGATAGAGAACGGCAATATTGTCCCACGCGATATCGGCAGTGCGGTTGGCTGCTCGGATTGCCGAGGCCACCATCTGAGCCTCTTCGCTATCGGTGTAGGCACGCAGTACGACA
>JAFNVE010000002.1 GCA_017379955.1 Tidjanibacter sp.
CAAGGAGAGCACGACAGACGAAGAGGGTATTGTTCGCCATCGCCTGCTTGCAGGTAGCGACCCGAACAAGGATCAGAGTTATTTCCTCTGCCAACTCTCGCAGGAGCAACTATCGATGACACTCTTCCCCATTGGCGACCTGCTAAAACCCGAGGTGAGGGAGATTGCCACAAAATTGCACCTTGCCACCGCAACCCGCAAGGACTCGCAGGGTATCTGCTTTGTAGGCAAGGTTGACCTTCCGGTATTTCTGCAACAGAAGTTAAAGGCTAAGAAGGGTAGAATTATCGAGATTCCCGCCTCGTGGGAGGGCTACGCTCAATACAACGAATTGGACCAAGAGGCGAGCCGTACGATTGCCAAGGGCAATAGCCCAAGCGAAGAGCAACTCGCAGCACTCGCCACCCCATTTGCATATACCCCCGCCGATGGCAAGAAGGTAGGCGAGCACGGCGGCGCGCACTTCTACACGATTGGCCAGCGCAAAGGATTGGCAGTGGGTGGCACACCCGAGCCCTTATTTATAATAGGTACGGACGTTGTGCGCAATATCGTCTATGTCGGCCAGGGCAAGAATCACCCCGGATTGTACCGCAGGGCGTTGCGTATGGCAGATAAAGAGATACATTGGATACGCCCCGACCTGGCAGTTGAAAGCGGAGAGAGTGAGCGATACTCTGTGCGCATCCGCTACCGCCAACCGCTCCAGGAGGCGACACTATATCGTACCGAGGAGGCGGGATATATCTACTTTGACGAACAGCAACGAGGCATCACCGCAGGACAATTTGCCGCGTGGTACTACGGAGAGGAGTTGATTGGCTCGGGAACAATAGATGGTTAGAGTGGTTGCAATGGTTATTGCAACCACTTTTTGTTTAAAAGGTCGGAAAGATAGACGGAAAGAGCAAAACTTAAAAATGGTGTGCAATAAAATATAGAGTTGGGCGTTTGTATAGTGAAAGCAAAAGCAGGGAGAAATCCTTGAAGTTTTTCATAAGTTTTTAGGGGGAAGTCGATTTTAAGAATCGGCTTCATATTGGGGGCCCGACGAGCAGAAATGTTCGTCGGGTTTTTTTGTAGTAATGAGGGAATTATGGGAGTTGGGAGATGGGAGATAGGAGTTTAGGGAGTTTAAGGAGTTTAAGGAGTTTAGGGAGTTTAGGGAGTTTAGGGAAAGTAAGGGAATTCTCATTATTCCCATTATTCCCATTATTCCCATTATTCCCATTATTCCTATAATTAATCCTGCTTCGCAGTCTTTTCGTTGCTCATGCTCGGCATAGTCTGCAAGCAGCCTCTGCTCTCGCTTAATCGCAACGTTCCTATTACTCCTATCCGCCCTATTAGCCCTATCCGCCCTATCAAAATAAAACTGAGAGCAATTCGATATTGCTCTCAGGTTTTATCTATTTTGAATCTTGGCGTCATAGGCGCTTTTCTATTTAACCCCACAACAAAAAAAGTCGTAGAATTGAGGGAATTTTAGGCGCGGGTGTTTGGGAAGCTGCGAGCATACTTTTCGTATGTGAGCGGTTTCCTAAGCACCCGCAACACCAAATTCACCAATTATACGGCTTTTTTACATATGAGGATTGTGGTCGTAGTAGTAATCCAACAACTCCTTCGCTGCCACAAACGAACTAAGTTTCGCACCGAGAACTCTCTCTTCGTACTCTGCCAAACGACTCTTCACCTCGGGGTGAGTATAGAAGTTGGATTTGAGCACCTCATTGATACTCTCATACATCCAATACTTGCTCTGGCGGTTGCGATTAGCGGTGTAGTAGCCATTGCGCTCAACATAGTCGATATACTCAGCCACGGTATTCCACACCTCGGTCAGGCCTATACGGTCCTTCGACGAGCAGGTGAGCACCTTGGGACGCCAACGCGACTCAGGCTCGGGGAAGAGGCGGAGAGCATTGGTAATCTGCGCCTTGGCAAGTTCTGCTCGATGCACATTTTCGCCATCGGCCTTAGTCACTACAACCATATCTGCCATCTCCATAATACCTCGTTTGATACCCTGCAACTCGTCGCCAGCACCTGCAATCTGCAAGAGCATAAAGATATCCACCATAGAGTGAACAACCGTTTCGCTCTGGCCAACACCCACGGTTTCGATAAACACAACATCAAATCCCGCTGCCTCAACCAGCACTACCGACTCACGAGTCTTACGCGCCACACCACCCAGCGAGCCAGCCGAGGGGGAGGGGCGGATAAAGACATCGGGGTTGGTTGTCAGGGTCTCCATACGGGTTTTGTCACCCAGAATCGAGCCACCGCTACGCTCCGACGAGGGGTCGATGGCAAGCACAGCGAGTTTGTGGCCGAGTGAGGTCACCGTGCCACCCACAGCCTCGATAAAGGTAGACTTGCCAGCACCCGGAACGCCCGTGATACCCACACGGATTGAACGGCCCGCATGAGGCAGACAGCGTTCGATAATCTCCTGTGCCTGAGCATAGTGCTCGGGGCGATTGCTCTCGACAAGTGTTATTGCCTGCGAGAGGATGGTTATATTGCCCGCCAGAATACCCTCCACATACTCATCAGTGGTGAGTTGGCGGCGACGCACGCGCTTGAAATATGGGTTTACCACAGGTTGGTCGCTCACTCCTTCGGTAACGTGGAGTGCGCTGTCGTGGTGTTCTTTGAGGTACTCGTCCTCGTAGTGCTCTATCTTAGCGTCCATATTTATTCGATTATTTTTACTCAATATTTTCTTCTATCTGCTTATCCGTCAGCGACTTGGAATTACCAAGCCATACCAGACGACCCTTACTATCAACAAGCACCGAATAGGGCACATACTTCACCCCATAGGCATTATGTATCTTGCGAGCGGTATCGACTGCTACAAAGTAACCAGAGGTGGTATCAACCACATCCTCCACTATCTCAATAGGTTGCGACACTACAACCACCACTTTTAGCTCGCCGTCATATTTCTTTGCCAGGCGTGCAAGTTCAGCAGCGCGTGCCTTTGCATCGCGGTTAGTTGTATGGAAAAACTCCACCAGCACCGGCTCGTTCTGCACGGTGAGTTGTGCGCCATACCACTCGGCAGGAGCAATGGCAGGCACCTTGGTACCTATTGACATATTCTGTGCGCTCGCCACAACGGTTGTAGCAATCATCAGCGCAAAGAGAACAAAAAACCTTTTCATAACTAAACGAGCGGTTATAATTTCTACGAAGATACGACATTTTATAAAAGTAGCCCAATTTTTATGCATTTTTTCTCCTCTGTCCACAATTCTATACCCATACCGACTCCCCTTGTGCAAAAAAGAGTTATCTTTGCGGAGTTATGAAATTAAATGTTCGACATATCTTTTGCGCTTTGGTTGCGTTGGCAATGATGGGTTGTGGTGGCACAAGTGGGGGCAACCACAAGGGCGACCTGCTCTACTCACCTCGCTACGCAACAGGCTTTGAGATACGCGCCATCGGGGAGCACTCATCGGTGCTCACTATCAAGAATCCGTGGCAGGGGGCAGAGGGGGTCGAACTCGACCTCTTCATTGGTCGCAATGGCGAACTTCCTCCCGAGGATTTCGTGGGGGCTGTTATGGAGGCCGAGCCGAGCCGCGTGGTGTGTATGTCCTCAACCTATGTTGCTCTGATTGACACACTTGGCTTTATCGAAACGGTACGCGGAGTGTCGGGCGCGGGATATGTGAGCAACCCCACCATACGCACAGCACACGCTGAGGGACGTGTGGCAGATGTGGGCTACGATGCAAATATCGGCTACGAAACTAGTGTGGCCATGCAGCCCGATTTGGTGATGATATATGGCGTAGCGGGCGACAATAGCGCAATGACAAAACGACTCGACGACTTGGGAGTAACCCACTTTTATATAGGTGATTATGTTGAGAATCATCCGCTTGGCAAGGCAGAGTGGGTAGTTGCCATGGCGGAGATTTATGGTTGTCGAGAGCGTGGAGAGGAGATATTCAATGGGATTGCCTCGCGCTACGAGCAACTCCGAACACTTGCCAGCGAGAGCGAGCAGAAGCCCTCGGTGATGCTCAACTCCCCCTATCGCGACACCTGGTTTGTGCCTGGCGACAAGAGTTATCTGGTAACCCTTATCAACGATGCGGGGGCCGAGTATGTCTGTGCGGGCAACGACAGCACCGTCAGCCGTCCCATCAGCACCGAGACGGCCTATCTCTACGCCTCGCGTGCCGACTATTGGCTCAACCCCAACCAGGCGAACACCATCGCGCAACTGCGTGCCGAGAATCCCAAGTTCGGCGATATCCCCGCAGTGCGCAACCTCAATGTATACAACTGCACAGCACGCTCAACCCCCGAGGGCGGTAGCGACTTCTGGGAGAGTGGCACACTGCGTGCCGACAGAGTGCTGGCAGACCTGATAGCAATTTTTCACCCCGAGGTAGCCCCCGACGAGGGTGGTTACTACTTCCTGCAACTGAGATAGAAGAGATGAAGAGGCGCAACACCATATTATTCACCTGCTCGGCACTACTTGTCGTGGTGCTCTTCGTGGCCGATATTCTTATCGGCTCGGTGGCATTGCCACTTGGCGAGGTGGTAGGTGCACTCTTTGGCAGTGGCGACGAGGTGACACGCAATATCGTGCTCAATTTCCGACTTCCAAAGGCAGTTACAGCCCTGCTTGTTGGTGCGTCGCTCTCGGCAGTGGGCTTGCAGATGCAGACCCTCTTCCGCAACCCGATGGCAGGCCCTTATGTGTTGGGCGTCAGCTCAGGTGCAAGTCTTGGCGTGGCGTTATTCCTGCTCGGATTGCCACTCTTCGGCATCTCTACCAATGGTGCAATTTCGAGTATCGGCGTGGTAGGTGCTGCGTGGATTGGCTCAGCACTGATTATGTCGGTGGTGCTGGCCGTTACAGCACGCATCAAGGATATTATGGTGGTGCTGATTCTCGGTATGATGTTCGGCAGTGCTGCTACGGCTGTGGTGGAGATTTTGCAATACCTCAGCCCCGAGGGTGCGCTCAAATCATTCGTGGTGTGGACTATGGGCTCGCTTGGCAGTGTTTCGCGTGAGCAACTCCTCATTATGGCACCCGTTATGATTCTTGGCCTTGCGCTGTCAGTATCACTCATTAAACCACTCAACGCTATGCTCCTCGGCGAGAACTATGCCAGCACAATGGGTATCAACATCCGCCGTACTCGACTGATGATTTCGACCATTACCGTTATGCTGGCCGGCACGGTGACTGCTTTCTGCGGCCCGATTGGTTTTATCGGTCTGGCAGTGCCACACATTGCCCGTATGACCTTCCGCGAGGCCGACCACAGGGTTATGATGCCCGCCTCAATGTTGCTCGGTGCGCTCATTATGCTCTTCTGCGATGTGGCGTCGCAACTTCCCGCAAATGATATGACACTCCCGATAAATACCGTAACGGCACTGATAGGTATCCCCGTGGTGGTGGTAGTTATTGTGCGTAACCATAAATCGTTCAGTTAAAATGCAGGAGGAGAGAATATATACCGTACAGTTGCAGGATGTGACCCTCGGCTATGAGGATCGCCTCCTCTTCTCGCACGCCTCCGTGGGCTTTGGCTGGGGTGAGTTTACTGCACTTATCGGTCGCAACGGTACGGGCAAGAGTACCCTGTTGCGCACCATTGCCGCACTTGCCAAACCACTTGCAGGTGAGATTGTTATCGAGGGTAAGCCCCTGAGCAGGATGAGCCGTGCGGAGGTGGCGTCGAAGATAGCCTTCGTATCGACCGAGGAGGTTAGAGTACCCAACCTTAAAGTGGAGGATGTGGTGGCACTCGGCCGCATACCCTACACGGGATGGAGTGGCAGACTGCGCTCGGCAGACCGCAAGGCGGTGAGCCGAGCGCTCGAACTTGTAGGTATGGGCGCATTTGCCCGCAAGGGCATATCGACACTCAGCGATGGTGAGCGTCAACGAGTTATGATTGCCCGCGCATTGGCACAGGATACCCCTATCATCGTGCTCGACGAGCCGACAGCATTTCTCGACCTGCCCAACAAGTATGAGGTATGTCTGTTGCTCCGCCGACTGGCGCACAGGGAGAAGAAGTGCATAATCTTCTCGACTCATGATTTGAGCATTGCTCTGAAACTTTGCGACACAATTGCTATGATTGAGGGCGGAAAGTTTAGTTACGGAACAGCCGATATGTTAATCGCTTCGGGCGATATGGACCGACTTTTTGATGGCACAGCACTCCGTTTTGACGCTTCGGCACGCGATGTGGAGCTGAAATAGAGTGTTTTGTGAGAAAAAAATGCAAAAAATGTTATTTCGATGCTCAAAAAATTTGTGATATCGAAAAACATAACATATCTTTGCACCGCTAAATTGGCAGGTTCAGCTGGCCCATTCGTCTATCGGTTAGGACGCAAGATTTTCATTCTTGAAAGAGCAGTTCGACTCTGCTATGGGCTACAAGAATATTGTATAGACAAAAAGTTAAAAAGTAAAATAGATTAAAAATGGCAAATCACAAGTCATCGAAGAAGAGAATTCGTCAGACTGAGACGAAGCGTCTTCAGAACAAGTACTATCACAAGACCGCTCGCAATGCTGTGAAAGCACTGCGCAACACTACCGACAAGGCAGCAGCAGAGGCTTTGGCACCCAAGGTAGCAGCTATGTTGGATAAGCTCGCTAAGAAGAACGTTATCCACAAGAACAAGGCAGCTAACTTGAAGAGCAGTCTTCAGCTTCACGTTAACTCGCTCGCATAATCTGTGAGTGAGACTCCTCCCGCACCCTCTGGGGCGACGAGAGGATTAGATGGTGGATGTAGCTCAGTCGGTTAGAGCGTCGGATTGTGGTTCCGAATGTCGTGGGTTCGAGTCCCATCTTCCACCCCTAAAAAGCAGAAAATCAGTCAGATACGCAAGTTCTGACTGATTTTTTTGTTATTTACAATCCTCCACTCCAACCGACTGAGCTACATTTGCAAACAAATATGCAAACAAAATCGGATGAGGCAAAATCGTTTGCAAAAGCATTGTAAACCGTTAATTGCCAAATCGTTATGCTAAGTA
>JAFNVE010000091.1 GCA_017379955.1 Tidjanibacter sp.
ATTTTGCAGAACGAAACTTAAAAGGTATGGTTGGGAAGTACAAGGTTATCACGCTGTGTGGGAGTACCAAGTTTAAGGAGGAGTACACCAAGGCGCAGAAGGAGCTGACGCTGCAAGGGAATATCGTTATCTCGGTAGGGCTCTTTGGTCACTCTGGCGATGCGGAGGTGTGGAGCGAGGGGACAAAAGAGATGCTCGACGATATGCACAAGCGCAAAATCGATATGGCAGACGAGATTTTTGTAATCAACGTAGGCGGTTACATCGGCAGCAGCACACGCAGCGAAATAGAGTATGCCACCAATCAGGGCAAAAAGGTTGGTTATCTGGTCCCTGTCGAATAGGAAACAAATTTTTACAAACAAAATAAAACATTTCAATCGTGGTTAAAATTGGAACAACTCTCTCTCCCGTAGGTCGTAAGGCGTTGCTTTGCGGATCGGGTGAGCTTGGCAAGGAGGTTGCCATCGAATTGCAGCGTTACGGCGTAGAGGTCGTAGCACTTGACAAATACCCCAACGCCCCTGCAATGCAGATTGCGCACCGCTCGTATGTGCTCTCGATGCTCGATGGAGAGCGTCTGCGCGAGATTATCGAGGCCGAGAAGCCCGACTACATCATCCCCGAGATTGAGGCTATCGCTACTCCCACCCTTGTTGAGTTGGAGAAGGAGGGCTACAATGTAATCCCCACTGCCAAGGCAACCCTGCTCACCATGAACCGTGAGGGTATCCGCCGTCTGGCTGCCGAGGAGTTGGGTCTGCCCACCTCGCCCTATCGTTTTGCGGCTTCGTTTGAGGAGTTTTCGGCTGCCGTTAAGGAGATTGGCACTCCCTGCGTTGTTAAGCCCGTGATGAGTTCGTCGGGCCACGGTCAGAGTGTGTGCCACAGCGAGGAGGAGATTGAGCGTTCGTGGCAGATTGCCCAGGAGGGTGGTCGTGCAGGTGCTGGTCGTGTGATTGTCGAGGGCTTTGTTAAGTTCGACTATGAGATTACCCTGCTCACCGTGCGTCACTCGGCAGGTACTACCGTGCTCAAACCTATCGGTCACCACCAAGTGGATGGCGACTACCGCGAGTCGTGGCAGCCACAGCCCATGAGCGAGGTGGCTATCGCTAAGGCTGAGGAGATTGCCAAGAAGGTGACAGGTGCTCTGGGTGGCTACGGTATCTTCGGCGTGGAGATGTTTATCTGTGGCGACGAGGTGTTGTTCAGCGAGGTGTCGCCCCGACCCCACGATACCGGTATGGTGACTATGATCTCGCAGGATCTCTCGGAGTTTGCTCTCCACGCACGCGCAGTGCTTGGTCTGCCTATTCCCTCGGTGCGCTTCTACCGTCCTTCGGCTTCGAAGGCTATTGTTGTTGAGGGCGATAGCGATAAGGTGGTATTCGGTAACCTCGAGGAGGTGGTTGCTGAGGAGGATGTTCAGATCCGTATCTTTGGCAAGCCTGAGGTGGTTGGTCACCGCCGCTTGGGCGTTATCTTGGCCTCGGCAGATACCATCGAGGAGGCACTCGCCAAGGCAGAGCGCGCATACTCGAAGTTGCAGGTTGAGGTTTTGCCCCGCTAATTGCATTACAAAAGTAGAATTCAAAATTATAGAACAGCCGAGAGATATTGCTTCTCTCGGCTGTCGTTTTTTTATCGGAGTATTATCTTATTCTACATTTGCCGGCTCTTCTGCTTCGGTTTCGGGCTTATTGCGGAAAATCTTTATTCCGAGAGCAGCAACAGTGATTGTCATAATCGGGCTGATGATGTTGAAGA
Source organism: Tidjanibacter sp. (assembly GCA_017379955.1). GTDB lineage: Bacteria > Bacteroidota > Bacteroidia > Bacteroidales > Rikenellaceae > Tidjanibacter. The sequence continues at coordinate 1,771 of JAFNVE010000091.1, forward strand.
AGCAGTAGGGGAGGTAGGTGAGGGTTGCAACGCCCAGCACTGTCGCCTGAGTCATACCGCACGAACTCCACGGGAAGAGCACCGATGTAACCGTCACGGCATCTTCGGTGGTACGGCTGAGGAGTCGCTCTTCGTGGCCTGTCTTCTTGTAAACATCCTTGAACAGGTTACCCGTAAGGATGATGCTCAGATATTGGTCGGCAGTACACATATTGAAGAGCAGACCTGCGCCTGTGGTTGAGGCTACCAGCGAGGTGGTGCGGTTCAGACGGCGTGCAAACGAGGAGATGATGCGCTGCAACATACCGCTACCCGTCATAACGCCACCAAAGCATACGGCGCAGATAATCAGCCAAATAGTGTCCATCATACCCGCCATACCCGAGGTGGAAACCAATACATCAAGGTCGGGATTACCCGTAGCGATAGCCGTTGAGCCATAAATCGAGATGAAGAAGGCGCGTGCCGCCACGATGGGTCTTGCTCCGCCCTCGCCACCAATCTGCGAGAGAAGTTGTGGCTGGAAGATAAGAAGTGCCATTGCCGCCATAAGTGCTGCGCAGAAGAGAGTAATCATCGGTGGCGTGCGACGAGCAATGAGCAGTGCCGTAAGTACGGGAACTATCAGCATCAGCGGATTGAGGTTAAAGGTCTCCTTTATTGCATCTGCCACCTCCATAACCGAGGTCTCGCCGGCGTGAGGCAGGATGAAACCCGCCACGAGGAAGATGATGAGCGAAATTACAAACGACGGCACGGTCGTAATCATCATATAGCGGATGTGGTTGAAGAGAGGCACATTGCAAATGGTGGATGCAAGTACGGTTGTGTCCGACAGAGGCGAGATTTTGTCACCGAAGTATGCACCCGAGATAATTGCGCCCGCTGTCCAGCCAGGGCTGAATCCGAGAGCATTGCCAATGCCGATAAAGGCCACTCCGACGGTTGCAATTGTGGTCCACGAACTACCCGTCATAACCGACACCACAGCACAGATAATGCTTGTGGTCAGTAGGAAGAAAGTGGGGGAGAGGATTTGCAGTCCATAATATATAAAGGTAGGCACAATGCCACTCACCATCCACGTTCCGGCAATCGCGCCAATCAGCAGCAGGATAACGATACCACTACCAACGTGGCGGATGTTGTTGCAGATTGAATCTTCGAGGGTCTTCCAGGGGATTCGGTATGCGAGTAGTGCAATTGCCGAGCAGATGGCTGTGCCGGCAAATAGGGCTACCTGAGTAGCACCCGAGAGCGCATCGCTGCCAAAGAGTTTGATAGCGACGGTGAGTATCGCAACAAGTGCGACGATAGGTATAAATGATACCCAGAGTGAGGGTCTTTTCTCCATTTTTTATTTATTGTCAGATATTGGTGATGGGTAGGATGGGTTAGTAGGGAATCTCAACCTTTGGCCAAAATTTTGCAAGCTCGCGTGCAAACTGTTTGCGTGAGCAACCCTCGCGCAGCGCAAAGAAGATTGTATCATCTCCGGCGATTGTTCCTGCAATCTCGGGAAACTTCTTGTTGTCAATCAAAACAGCAACCGCATTTGCGTAACCTGCCTTGGTGCGGATTATGCCAAGACTGCCCGAAAAGCATATCTCGACAATATTGTCAGTGATGAGCGAAGAGACGTTATTATCGGCCTGATAGGGAGCCATTTGCTCGGGAATAACGTATATATATCCCTTTTCTCTGTGGGGCACTTTTGCAACGTGCATATACTTCAAATCCCTAGAAAGGGTGCTCTGTGTTGTTTCGATATTGTGCTCTTTCAGCCTGATTATCAGCTCTTCCTGCGATGCAATAGGCTCTGCCTCGATAATCTGGCGGATGATTGAAAAGCGATGTGTGCGTTTGTTCATAATGAATATATATTTTACATATTTATGCAAATGTAAAAGATAGTTTTTATTTTACCAAAAAATATACTATTTTTGTGCGCGGTTATGTTATAATCATTATTTATCTATGCAACTATACAAGAAGGCCCGCTTAACTCTCTCGGACGGTAGCGTCTATGAGGGTGTATCATTTGGTTACGAGGCCTCGGTATCGGGCGAGGTCGTCTTCCATACCGGGATGACCGGCTATCCCGAAAGTCTTACCGATCCCTCTTACAAAGGACAGATATTGGTATCTACCTATCCTATGGTAGGAAACTACGGAGTTCCCCACGAAAAGGTGGTAGATGGCGTGTCGATTAATTTTGAATCGGACGCCATTTATTGTACTGCACTTATCGTTACGGACTACTCTCTGGTACACAGCCACTGGAACGCAGAGCGTTCGCTCAGTGATTGGCTGATTGAGCAAAAGGTTCCCGCACTTTGTGGTATTGACACTCGTGCGTTGACCAAGAAACTGAGAGATCAGGGTACTATGCTCGGCAAGATTGAGTTCGGCTCGGAGTGTGTACAATTTACCGACCCCAACTCGCGTAACCTCGTTGCTGAGGTTTCTACCCGCACCGTAGAGCACTACGGCAAGGGCAGCAAGCGCATTGTGGTTGTTGACTGCGGTGTTAAGAACTCTTCGCTTCGTACCTTGATGAATTGGGATGTTGAGTTGGTGCGCGTACCTTGGGACTACGACTTCACTGCTGAGCAGTATGATGGTCTGGTAGTGTCAAACGGTCCTGGTGACCCTGCAACTTGCGGTGTGCTTATCAAACGCTTGCAGCAGGCACTCAAAGAGGATAAACCTATCCTTGGTATCTGCCTTGGCAACCAGTTGCTGGCTCGTGCAGCGGGTGCTTCGACCTATAAACTCAAATATGGCCACCGTGGCCACAATCAGCCTGTTGAGAGGGTTGGCAGTCAGAAGTGCTACATCACCTCGCAGAATCACGGCTTTGCAGTCGATGGTAAGAGTCTGCCCGAGGGTTGGGAGCCTCTCTTCCTCAATCTGAACGACGGTACTAATGAGGGTATCCGCCACAGCGAGAAGCCTTTCTATGGTGTACAGTTCCAGATTGACGTGGAGAACCCCATTGTAGTGGAGTTTATGGATAAGGTAATGAATAAGTAAAACCTCCGAAGATATATCAGAAAATGAAGGAATTGAAAGATGTAAAGAAGGTGCTTCTGCTCGGTAGTGGAGCACTCAAAATTGGTGAGGCAGGTGAGTTCGACTACTCGGGTTCGCAGGCACTCAAAGCAATGCGTGAGGAGGGTAAGTATACTATCCTTATCAACCCCAATATTGCTACTGTGCAGACTTCGGAGGGTGTAGCAGATAAAATCTACTATCTCCCCATCACTCCCTTCTTCGTTGAGAAGGTTATCGAGCGTGAGCGTCCCGATGGCATCCTTTTGGCATTTGGTGGTCAGACCGCACTGAACTGCGGTGTGCAGCTCTTCGAGAGTGGTGTGTTGCAGAAGTATGATGTTCGCGTGCTCGGTACTCCTATTGAGGCAATTATCGAGACTGAGGACCGCGAGATTTTTGCAAACCGTCTTCGTGAGATTAATGTAAAGACCCCTCGCAGTATCGCTGCCAACACTTTGGAGGAGGCTCGTGCTGCTGTTGAGGAGTTGGGCTTCCCTATCATCGTGCGTGCTGCATACGCGCTCGGTGGTCTGGGCTCGGGCTTCTGCGCCAATATGGATGAGTTGGAGCGACTCGCTTCGAGTGCTCTTTCGTACTCGCCCCAGATTTTGGTTGAGGAGTCGCTCAAAGGCTGGAAAGAGATTGAGTATGAGGTGGTGCGTGACCGCTATGATAACTGCATCACTGTATGTAATATGGAGAACTTCGACCCGCTGGGTATCCACACCGGCGAGAGTCTTGTAGTTGCTCCCTGCCAGACCCTCAGTAACCGTGAGGTGTCGCGTCTGAGAGCTATTGCAATCAGCATTGTTCGCCACGTTGGTATCGTTGGTGAGTGTAATGTGCAGTTTGCTCTCGACCCCTACTCGGAGGATTACCGAGTTATCGAGGTTAATGCTCGTCTGTCGCGTTCGTCGGCTTTGGCATCGAAGGCAACAGGTTATCCTTTGGCATTTGTGGCTGCTAAGTTGGGCCTTGGCTACGGTCTGAAGGAGATTAAAAATGCAGTAACTAAGGTTACTACCGCATTTTTTGAGCCCTCGATTGACTATGTTGTCTGCAAGATTCCTCGTTGGGATTTGAGCAAATTCGACGGTGTGTCGAAGGAGATTGGCTCGTCAATGAAGAGTGTTGGTGAGATTATGTCTATCGGTCGTACCTTTGAGGAGGCTATCCAGAAGGGTCTTCGTATGGTAGGACAGGGTATGCAGGGCTTCACTTGCAATAATGTCCGTATTCCCGATATCGACCACGAGCTTGCAAACCCCACCGATAAGCGTGTGATGGCTATCGACAAGGCCTTCGAGATGGGCTACTCGGTAGATAAGATTTACGATATCACCAAGATTGACCGTTGGTTCTTGGAGCGTCTGTTGGCAATCCATAACCTCGGCAAGGATTTGTCTGTATACGATTCGATTGATAGTGTTCCCCGCGACCTGCTGTTGGAGGCTAAGCGTATGGGCTTCTCGGATTGGCAGTTGTCGTACCTCACTATGAGCAAGTCGAACCTCTCGAAGAGTGCGCGTGAGTTGCAGGTGCGTGAGCGTCGTAAGGCCCTTGGCATCGTGCCTTGCGTTAAGCAGATTGATACACTTGCTGGTGAGTTCCCCGCTCAGACCAACTACCTCTATGTAACTTATAATGGTACTGAGAGCGATATTGAGTTCTGTCACGACAATAACTCGGTTGTTGTACTCGGCTCGGGTGCTTACCGAATTGGTAGTAGTGTGGAGTTTGACTGGTGCGGTGTAAATGCGTTGAAGACTGTACGCGAGATGGGTTATCGTGGTATTATGATTAACTACAACCCCGAGACCGTAAGTACCGACTTTGATAACTGCGACCGACTCTACTTCGATGAGTTGAGCTATGAGCGAGTTATGGATATCATCGAGGCCGAGATGCCTTATGGTGCTATTCTCTCGACAGGTGGTCAGATTCCTAATAACCTGGCTGTTGATTTGAACTCGGCAGGTGTGAATATCTTGGGTACCTCGGCTGCATCTATCGACCGTGCTGAGAACCGTCAGAAGTTCTCGGAGATGTGCGATATGCTCGGTATCGAGCAGCCTGAGTGGCAGGAGTTGTCGACCCTTGACGATATCTACAAGTTTGTCGATAAGGTGGGTCTTCCCGTGCTGATTCGTCCTTCGTATGTGCTTTCGGGTGCAGCTATGAACGTCGTGTCGAGCAAGGATGAGTTGGAGGAGTACCTTAACTTGGCGGCTGAGGTTAGTGAGGATTATCCCGTTGTGGTTACCAAGTTTATGGAGAACGCCAAGGAGTTGGAGATTGACGCAGTTGCACAGCGTGGTGAGTTGAAGGTTTATGCAGTCAGCGAGCACGTTGAGTATGCAGGTGTTCACTCGGGCGACGCAACTATCGTATTCCCCGCGCAGAAAATCTATATGGAGACCATCCGTAAGATTCGCAAGATTGCTAAGGCTGTGGCTCGCGAGCTGAATATCTCGGGTCCCTTCAATATGCAGTTCTTGGCTAAGGATAACCACGTTAGTGTTATCGAGTGTAACTTGCGTGCATCGCGTAGCTTCCCCTTCGTGTCGAAGGTTATGAAGTTCAACTTTATCAATCTTGCAACCCGCATTATGCTGGGTCGTCAGGTTGAGGGTTATACCAAGTCTTTCCTCGATATCGACTATGTAGGTGTTAAGGCTTCGCAGTTCTCGTTTGCGCGTCTGTTGAAGGCTGACCCCGTGCTGGGTGTAGATATGGCTTCGACCGGTGAGGTAGGTTGTATCGGTGCTAACTTCGATGAGGCACTCTTGAAGAGTATGTACTCTGTTGGTCACCATATTCCCACTGAGGGTATTTTGATTTCGGCAGGTACTCTGCGTCAGAAACTCGATATGTTGGAGCCTACTCGTCTGATGGTTGAGCGTGGCTTTAAGATTTACGCTACTGAGGGTACTGCTAAGTTCCTCAATGAAAATGGCGTAGAGGCTGAGGCACTCTATTGGCCCGATGAGAATAAGGAGCCCAATGTGATGGATTATCTCCACTCGAAGAAGATTGACCTTGTAATCAATATCCCGAAGAACAACACTCACCGTGAGCTTGGTAATGGCTACCGTATCCGCCGTGCTGCTGTTGACTTCAATATTCCTCTGATTACCAATGCTCGTCTTGCAGGTGCATACTTCAAGGCTATCTGCAATGTTGGCAGCATCGATAATCTGAAAATCAAGAGTTGGGAGGAGTACAACCACTAGGATTACAACTTAGTTAACGAAAAACACGCATATAGAATAAATATGCGTGTTTTTCGTTCTTTATGCAGTAAAATAGAGTTGATTTTGGGTAGATGTATGAATTTATGCATATATTTGCGCATATAAATTGAAAACAAATAGAATAATAGATAATAACTCAGTTTCCAGAAGATGAAAATCGATGTAATGGTTGCAGGACAGGAGCACCTGCGTTATGTCAGCACAATCAACGACACTATTGACGAGGCTGCTAAGGCTCGCGGAACAGGTATTGCTCGCCGTACAGACGAGTATATCACCGACAAGATTAATCAGGGTAAGGCTATCATCGCTCTCAACAGAGAGGAGTTTGTTGGCTTTTGCTATATCGAGTCGTGGGGGCACGACAAGTTTGTTGCCAACTCTGGTCTGATTGTGAAGCCATCGTATCGTGGTATGGGTGTGGCTAAGAAGATTAAGAAGGCTGCTTTTGACCTTTCGCGTAAGCGTTTCCCCGATGCAAAGATTTTTGGTCTGACAACCGGCGAGCAGGTGATGCGTATCAATACCGAACTCGGCTATGTTCCTGTTACCTTTGCAAAACTGACCGATGATGAGGAGTTCTGGGCAGGTTGCAAGTCGTGTGTAAACTTCGATATCCTGGAGCGTACCAATATGACTAAGTGCCTCTGTACCGGTATGGTATACGACCCCGTTGAGGCAGCAAAACGCGCTGAGGCAGAGAAGGCAGCAATGAAGAAACCCGGATTCTGGGCAAGAGTATTTGGTAAGTATTAATCAAACTTTGTGAAGAGGAAATGAAGAAAGTAGTTTTAGCATATAGTGGAGGTTTGGATACCTCGTTTTGTGTGAAATATCTCTCTGAGGAGCTGGGTTATGAGGTCTATACCGCCCTTGCAAATACAGGTGGTTTCTCGGCCGAGGAGTTGGCTTCGGTAGAGGCTCGTGCCTACGCACTTGGCGCAAAGAAGCATGTCAATCTCGATATTACCGGTGATTACTACGATAAGTGTATCAAATATATGGTCTTTGGCAATGTCTTGCGTAATAAGACCTATCCTATTTCGGTAAGCTCGGAGCGTACCTTCCAGGCGTTGGCTATCGTGGCATACGCAAATGAGATTGGTGCAGACGCTATCGCTCACGGCTCGACAGGTGCGGGTAACGACCAAGTTCGTTTTGACCTGACTTTTGAGGTGTTTGCTCCTCAGATGGAGATTATCACTCCTACCCGCGATATGAAACTCTCGCGCGAGTATGAAATTAACTACCTGAAAGAGCACGGCTTTGAGGCTGATTTTACTAAGATGGAGTACTCAATCAATAAGGGTTTGTGGGGTACTTCGGTTGGTGGTAAGGAGACACTCTGCTCGGCGACCAATCTTCCCGACCACGCCTATCCTTCGCAGTTGAGCAAAGAGGGTACTGAGCAGTTGGAGTTGGAGTTCTGTTGTGGCGAGATTTCGGCTGTCAATGGCGAGAAGTGCTCGGGTGTGGATGCTATCCGCAAGATTGAGGCTATCGGCTCGGCTTGGGCTATCGGTAGAGATACTCACGTTGGCGACACTATTGTTGGTATCAAGGGCCGTGTAGGTTTTGAGGCAGCGGCTCCTATGCTGATTATCAAAGCACACGAACTGCTCGAAAAACACACCCTCACCAAGTGGCAGCAGTATTGGAAGGAGCAGCTCGGCAATTGGTACGGTATGTTCCTCCACGAGGCTATGTACTCAGAGCCTGTGATGAGGGATGTGGAGAAGTTCCTCGACAACTCGCAGCGCAATGTTAGTGGTAAGGTATATATTACCCTGCGTCCTTATGGTTTCTCGCTGGTAGGTATCTCTTCGGAGCACGATTTGATGAACTCCTCGTTTGCGGCCTATGGTGAGGATAACAAGGCTTGGACTGCTGATGATGTAAAGGGCTTCACCAAGATTCTCTCGATGCCCTTGAAGATTTATAATAAGGTAAACGACGACCTCTAATGGAGCAGAAGATAAGAGTTGCCATTGCCGGAGGTGCAGGCTATACGGCAGGTGAATTGTTGCGTCTGCTGGTGGCTCACCCAATGGCCGAGGTTGTGGCTGTGCAGAGCACTTCGCACGCAGGCTCGGCTGTGGGTAGTGTGCATAGCGACCTTGTGTGGTGGCAGAAGAGTTTTGTGGAGGCGATTGACTTTGAGCAGATAGATGTTGTCTTCCTCTGTATGGGTCACGGCCACTCGTTGGAGTTCTTTGCGCAAAATAATGTGCCTGAGAGAGTTAAGGTTATCGACCTCGGCAATGACTTCCGCTTGAAGGCAGACGCTAACGGCTTTATCTATGGTCTTCCCGAGTTGCGCAGAGAGGAGATTTGTGGTTGCTCGCGATTGGCTAATCCGGGCTGTTTCGCTACCTCTATCGAACTCGCTCTGTTGCCTCTTGCAGCGGCTGGTCTGTTGCCTGAGGAGGTTACTGTTGTTGCAATGACAGGTAGTACCGGAGCAGGACAGAAACCAACGCACGACACCCATTTCAGTAATCGTAGTGGCAACCTTTCCAACTATAAGGTCTTCACTCATCAACACCTTGCCGAGATTGGCGAGACGCTTGCTGCGGCAGGTATGCAGACCGACTTGGCATTTGTTCCTGTTCGTGGTTGCCACACTCGCGGCATTATGGCTGATGTGGTGTTGCGCAGTGAGATGAGCGAGGAGGAGGTGAGAACTCTTTATAAGAATTTCTATGCCGACGCACCGTTTACCTTTGTAAGTGATTCGCCTGTCTATATGAAACAGGTGGTCGGTACTAATTTCTGTATGATTTCTATCCAGAAAGAGGGCGATAAGTTGCTGATTACCTCTGTGATAGATAATCTTTTGAAGGGTGCATCTGGTCAGGCTGTGCAGAATATGAATCTGATGTTTGGTCTTGACGAGATGTGTGGACTACGACTCAAAGCGGTCGGTTTTTAATAAGTTTATATATGGGGCTTTTTGATGTATATACGCTGATGGATGTAGAGCCTGCCGAGGCTCGTGGTTTGTGGATTACGGGTGCTGACGGCTCTCGCTATCTGGACTTTTATGGTGGCCACGCCGTTATCTCCATCGGTCACTCGCATCCTCACTATGTGGAGCGAATTTCGACCCAGTTGTCGCGTATTGGTTTCTATTCCAATGCGGTGCAAAATCCTTTGCAGTCGGAGTTGGCTCAGTTGCTGGGCGAAGTTTCGGGCTATCCCGATTATAATCTTTTTCTCTGCAATAGTGGTGCTGAGGCAAATGAGAATGCTTTGAAGGTGGCATCGTTTGTTACGGGCCGAGATAGGGTAGTGGCTATGCGCGGTGCTTTCCATGGTCGTACAAGTGCGGCTGTGGCAGTGACCGATAATCCCTCAATTCAGGCACCTGTCAATTGTGGACATAAGGTTTCGTTTGTCCCTCTTGGCGACTTGGATGCTCTTGAAAAGGAGATTGCAGCAGGTGATGTTGCGGCTGTGATGATTGAGGGTATTCAGGGCGTGGGCGGTATTCGCGTGGCGAGTGATGAGTTTTTGCTCGGAGCGCGTGCCATTTGTGATAAATATGGCTCAATGCTCCTGCTCGACGAGGTTCAGTCGGGATATGGTCGCTCGGGTAAGTTTTTTGCTCACCAATATA
>JAFNVE010000092.1 GCA_017379955.1 Tidjanibacter sp.
TATCGTGTGGGCAGGCATACCCGTCATCTGGGCGACTACCTTGGCAGCCCTGCCTGTCGGAGCGAGCAGGATGGGCTTGATGCGCAACTCGGCAAGTGTAGTGGCAAAAGCCGATATCAAGGTGGTTTTTCCGGTACCCGCATAGCCATTTAGGATGAAAACTGAGTCATATTCGGGCTCGGAAATCCAATTTGCTAAATTTTCTATGATTTTATTTTGTCCTTTTGTTGGAGTAAAAGAAAATTTGCTGTAAATTTGGGACTTGATATGGTCGTTAATCATTTTCCGAGTTATTTTGGTTAGCGCAATTGATTTGAATACAAACTTAATAAATTATTAATACAAAATGAAAAAGGTTTTACAAATTGTTTTGGGCCTCGTTATCATCGCTCTGGCCTATGTAATTTACAATCAGATTACCTCGACCACTACCTTCAACAAGGAGCTTACCATCCGCAAGGAGGCTGTTGTTGATCGTATCAAAGACATCCGTACCGCTCAGCGTGCTTACAAGCAGGTACACCAGCGCTACACTCCCAGCATGGATACTCTGATCGATTTCGTACTCAACGGTACTATCGACTATGAGAAGCGTCTTGTTTCGGAGGATGACTCGGCTGCTATGGCAGAGTTGAAGAAGAAGGGTTTGAAGAACGTGGAGATTATCACTATGAACGTAATCGACACTATCTTCGGTACCAAGAAGGTAACCCCCGAGGATGTTAAGGAGTTCAAGCTTATCCCCTATGGTAATGGCGCAGAGTTCATCATGGACGCTGGCGAGCTCACTACCGAGTCGAAGGTTGTCGTTCCCGTATTCGAGTGCAAGGCTCCTTACAAGACCTTTATGGCTGACCTCTCGCACCAGGAGTTGGTTAACCTCATCGATTCTGAGAAGACCCTCAACCGCTACCCCGGTGTAAAGGTTGGTGATATGTATCAGGCTACTAACGATGCAGGTAACTGGGAGTAACCGAATCGCCAATATCAGATACGGATTGTCCATTCGGCCAGAGTCGGATGGACAATCTTTTTCTCTGACAGAGGCAACTCACACCGAGGGTGGCGAGCAGATTGTGGAGATTGCTATTGACACTCCGCACCAGATACTCTTGCCCGCAGGCGAAGGCCCAAGCGGAGAAGAGGCATTTGCGCTGTGTGGTGTGGAGGCGGCAGAGAGAGTCATTGTCGAGAGCGAGGCAGGACCTTGGCGATTGGCAGCACTCCTCCCTAAGGAGGCCATAGAGAAGATATCCAAACGCCACCCGGGTTTGGATATTGCCATCACCTCACCACTCGTAGAGACGGCACAGCGTGCCCTAAGCGAAGAGCGCACAGGCTACACACTACGACTCACCAAGAGATACCTATATATTATAGCCACCCGCAAGCAGGAGTTGCTCTACGCAGCAGCACTCCTCTGCCCCACCACCGCCGACCTTCTCTACGCTCTTGGAGCAGTGAGTGAGGACCACCCGACAGATGGCAAGGTGTGGATGAGTGGCAAGCGAGCAGCAGAGATGCGAGCAGAGGTGAAGAGATACTTTAAGAGAGTTGTTTTGGAGTAACGGCAGACTATACCTATTATTATATATATAGCATGCGAATTATCAGCGGAAGATATAGAGGACGCACCATTGTCCCACCACGCAATCTAAGAGCACGACCTACGACCGATTTTGCCAAGGAGAACCTATTTAATGTATTGGGTAACCTGGTCGATTGGGAGGATGTCGATGTGCTCGACCTGTTCTCAGGTACGGGGTCGATTAGTTATGAGTTTTGCTCGCGCGGAGCACGAAATGTGACCTCGGTGGAGATTAACGCGGTGCACCACGCTTTTATCCGCAAGACGGCAGAGCAGTTGGGATTTGAGCAACTGCACGCCTTGAAGGCAAATGTATTCCTCTATTTGAAGAGTTGCGCCAAACAGTTTGATATTATCTTCTCGGATGCACCCTACGACTTGGCGGGCGCGGAGCAGGTAGTGGATCTGGTTTTCGAAAAAAAGTTGCTCAGAGAGGACGGATTGCTGATTTTTGAGCACTCGGACAGAAAAAAGTTCGGGGAACACCCAAATTTTTGGCAAACAAGAAGTTACGGTAGCGTAAACTTTTCGTTCTTCACCGCAGAGCCACAAGAGGCCGATTCGGAGGATAAAGAGTGACGTTTTTTTTCAAAAAATTTGCGTTTTTTTTGGCAAAAGTTTTGCAGAATTAAAAAATGTTCTTACCTTTGTCACGCTGAAAAAAAACAAGCACGGTGTGGTAGTTCAGCTGGTTAGAATACCTGCCTGTCACGCAGGGGGTCGCGAGTTCGAGTCTCGTCCATACCGCAACAACAAAAGGAAGTCTGATGACTTCCTTTTGTTGTTTATGGTAGGTTGTGAGCTGAACTCGCGACCCCATTGGCCTCCCCTATCAAGGGGAGGTTTGGAGGGGTTGTCTTAAAGAGTTCGCGAGCAATGCCCACGAGTATCGTGGGCTCGAGTCTCGTCCATACCGCAAAAACGAAAAGGAAACCTTAACGGTTTCCTTTTTGTTTTTATGTTGTAGCGAATTCGAACTCGCGACCCATCGTCCCCCTTTTCCAAAGGGGGATTGAGGGGGATTGTAATAAAGGTTTCGCGAGTAATGCCCGCGCGCAGCGCGGGCTCGAGTCTCGTCCATACCAGTTGGTATATCCACATAACTCGGGAAGGTACAATATCCGTCATCGCTCTACTCACCACCTCGACACCTGCTTTCCTAAGGGAAAGCAATTGCAGGCCTGACCCCTCCCAAGCCCCCGCCTCGGCGGGGGATGTATCCTCGGCCTTCAGCCGAGGCGAAAAGGCATAAATCAAACTCGTCCCCCCCCTAAAAATAACACCTACCCACGAAAAGTGGATAGGTGCTCGTATGGTCGGTTTACTCAATTATAACAAACTATAAATTTGCTTCCACCTCTGGACACGACTAGGGAGTTGTCCCGTTTGGTCGAAAGTAATTAACTCACTCTTGGTGAGAAGCAAGTTAAAACTATTCGCACCAGCCTTACCAATATGCCACAAGCAGTAGTCAAGCAACTCAAATTTAAGGTGGCTCTTGCCATCCCAAATTTGAGGGGTATGTTGCTCCAATGCATCAACAATTCCTTTTAGACTGCTTATATACATGTCGATATTCAATGTAGCAGCATTGTTAAAGAATCGCTCTGGGGTGATAGGCAACCCGAGAGACTTTTGCACCTTATTCAACAACTCGCAGACGATGCTATCATAGATAGGAAAGCCCCACACATTCTGCGGATATATTAACGACACAAAGTGTAAGTATTTCGATATTAACGAGGTCGCAGTCTTGTTATGTGCACCTTTTATATAGCCATACTTATTGGCAAACAGGGTGATTACATCTATTGGGAGAGGTTTGGTAACATCTATCTTTTTTGCCAATGTTACAAGGGTATGGTTCCCTGCGCCATCTGCACAAAGATTCCATAAATACTCTGCTATTTCCTCTATACCAAACTGACGCATTCGTACTATATTGGTCGAATATAGGGAATCAATCAACACAAGTTGTCTATAAATATCGGACTTGGTAATTTGCAAAGTACAAGCATTTGCACTCCCACCACCAAACTCCTCTCGTATAGCCCTATGTTGGATACCAAAACCAGTATCATGACTCTCATCAATAGACTTAACAATAAAGTCACCTACCACCAAGAAATCAATATCCTCCATTAGTTTATCACAATCCAGTAAACTCATAACGATTATAATTTACTATTCATCTAAACCTGAAATATTTACAAATCTTTTCCATCCATCAGCCTTTTTATAGGACTCAACGCTTTCGGTTGGGACTTTCAATACTGAATA
>JAFNVE010000093.1 GCA_017379955.1 Tidjanibacter sp.
GCCATCCAGCAGAACCACCGCATGATGGTGTCCCCGGATGCCTGTGCCGGTAAGCTGGAGGGCAATCCCATCCGGGAGGATATCGAGGAGGCTGGCTTGGTGAGTTACGACCTCTTCTACAATCTCGGTAATGCCTACTTTAAGGACGACCAATTGGGTGAGGCTATCGTTGCCTATCGTAAGGCACAACTTCTTAACCCCTCGGATGCGGATGTTGAGTACAACCTCGCTGTGGCTAACTCATATACTAAGGATAGACTCAATGTAGTTCCCGTATTCTTCCTCACTCGTTGGGTGCGTGCTGTTGCCGATCTGTTTAGTGGCAAGGTGTGGGCTACTCTCTCGCTTATATTTTTGGTATTGGCGGCGGCTGGACTTTTGCTCTTCCTCTTGGCACACGCACTGCCTCGTCGTAAATGGGGCTTGGGTGTGGCAGTTGTGTCGGCTCTGATGTTTGTGGTGTCGCTCTGCTTTATGAGTAGCGCGGTGGCAAAGATTAATAAGGGTGCCGAGGCTGTTATTGTTGCTGAGTCGGCCTCTGTGAAGAGCTCTCCCGACAGGGCGAGTATCGACCTCTTTATCCTCCACGAGGGCACTGTTGTCGAGGTGGTGACCGACTTTGGCGATTGGAACGAGATACTCCTCTCGGATGGTAGCAAGGGGTGGATTCGTGGTGAGCAGATTAAGCGCGTAAGCTTCCGTAGCGATGAATAGCAGACTACTCGAACAAGCAGTGGGGGAGCTCTCCAAACTGCCAGGCATAGGTCGCCGTACAGCACTGCGCCTTGCACTCCACCTGCTCACTCGCGAGAAGGAGGAGGTGCGCCAATTGGCTGATGCGCTCGACCGCTTCCGCACCGATATTAAACACTGCTCCTATTGCAATAACCTCTCGGACAAGGATATCTGCCCTATTTGTGCCGACCCTTCGCGCGACCGCTCTGTGGTATGCGTTGTGGAGCAGGTGGGCGATGTGATGTCTATCGAGAATACCCGCCAATATAATGGCCTATATCACGTTCTGGGTGGCGTTATCTCCCCGATGCAGGGCATCTCTCCCTCGGACTTGAAGATTGACCTTCTGCTGGAAAACATACAACGACAGGGCATTAAAGAGGTGATTTTGGCCATTGGTACAACTGTCGAGGGCGAAACGACACTCTTCTATATCTCGCGTCGCTTGCAGCAGTTCCCCGACGTGAAGGTGACCACTATCGCGCGTGGTATTGGCTTTGGGGATGAGATTGAGTATGCGGATGAGTTGACTATTGCGCACGCTATATCCAACCGCACTCCTATTGCGAAGTAAATGCAAGATTCAAAATAATAAAGCTGAGAGTGGTATCGACCACCCTCAGCTTTACTATTTTGCCTATTTAGCATAGTAAGGTAAATAGGCGGTTACCTCTATTTATAGTCGCGACACCTGCCTGCTTCGCAGGCATTTCCAAGTCTGACCCACCCCCAAGCCCCCGCCTCGGCGGGGGATGTGCCTGCAAAGCAGGCACATCCATAAGCGTTTACCCACCCCCTAAATCCCCCTCCTTAGAGGGGGACTTACTCCTCGGCAAAGCCGAGGCAAATATAGCGGGCACGACCGATTGTGGGTTTCGGAGGCTGCGGGCACGACCCTGATTGCGATAGGGATATTAGTGAGCTTAGTGAGTTTAAGGAGTTTAAGGAACTATCCTTACGCTCCCTAAATTCCCTATGCTCCCTACTCTCCCTAAATCATTTTGAATTTTGAATTCCTCTCTCCCTTTATCTCTTTGCTTTGGCGGGGTAGCGGTTGGTGCGGTTGGCGGGCTGTCTGGATACTTCGTAGTTCGAGGGGTCGTTGCCGTCCTCAATCTCGATAGTTCCGGTCCAACTGCCTGTAATCTTATTGCTGTCGTGGGTGTCGTTGGTGGCGTTCAGGATTACAGTGTAGGTATCATCGTCGTTCTTTGCGATTGTCACCTCACCTCCTGCCAGGAACGACACGCCGGTCAGTGCACCCTCCTCGGTCAGTGTTGCGAGGAAACTCGGATAGACCTTTGTGCCTCCAAAGTATCCGGGGAGTGCGGCGTTACCTGAAAAATCCTCGCTCCAACTCGGCTCATATACGTTGTAAGTGCCAGTGGGAATGCCGCTAATGCCCAAGTCGTTGTCTGAGATAAGGTCGAGGCTCACTGCCACCATCTTCTCCATATCTATCAGCTCCAACTCGTAGTTTGCCTTAGCTCCCGAGTACATATAGTCGTAGTAGTCACCCCAATAGGTAGCACCTGCGATTGTTGCGCTCGGGGTGAAGTCGATGTTGACATCCTCGTAGATTGTCGAGCTGGTGTTGTGTGCGTGCTTGCCGCCCGTTACGACGTGCTTTGTGCCATCCTCGGTGAACACCTCAGCCTTTACGCCCTGCTCGTCAATGGTTATCGTACCGCTTACGAACGAATAATCGGTCACCTTGCTCTCATCTGTTTCAAGGTAGTAGGAGTAGTAGCTGCTTGCTGTGCCAATCTCGTAGGTGTCGAGCGTGTCGATGGTGTATGTTCCCATCGGCAGGTCGTAGCAGTCGGGGTCGGTGGGGTAGTTCTGAGGATCGGTGTAGATGTCGAAGATGTAGTAGCGCGAGTTGGCTTTCAACTGCTGATTGTTGATGTAGTCGCTCGCTCCCAGCTGGAACTGATAGTTGCCCTCGCCATAGAAGTTGCTGACGGTCAGCGGTGCTTCGTAGACGATTTTGAAATCCTCCTGCGTTACGCTGATGGGGTACTCCTTGAAGTCGTACGACACCACCACACTGCTTGTGCGGACGTTGCTTGTGCTGTTAGGCTGTACGGTGAAGGAGATTACACCCTCGCCTGTCCAGTCGAGATTGGTTATCCAACTTGCGTTGGTGGTTGCTCGCAACTGCGACCACTCATTGGGATTCTCGATTGTGTAACCGATGGTGAAACTACCACCCTCTGTGCCTACCGCCAATACACTCTCCGAGAGAGTGACTTTTGATGGCAGTGGGTCGGCGGGATCGGGCTTACAAGCACTGAGTGCTACGAGGCTCATTAGAGCAAAAATAAATAATCTCTGTTTCATAATCATTTGTTCTTTGTTTTACTATACAAAAGTAATATTTTTTATGCATTATGCAAGGATAGTGGATTAGGGAGATTAGGGAGTCTTCTTACTCTCCCTAAATTAATCCTGCTTCGCAGTCTTTTTGTTGCTCTCGCTCGGCATAGTCTGCAAGCAGCCTCTGTTCTCGCTTAATCGCAACATTCTTTAAACTCCTTAAATTCCCTAAATTCATTAACCTCCTTACACTCC
>JAFNVE010000094.1 GCA_017379955.1 Tidjanibacter sp.
CACGCTTACATCCGCGAGGTGTTGGCATCGAAGTTCGGCGAGGCTGCTGCTGAGACTCCCATCCTCTACGGTGGTAGCTGCAAGCCTTCGAACGCTGCTGAGATCTTCGCTAAGGAGGATGTTGACGGTGGTCTGATTGGTGGTGCTGCACTGAAGGCTGAGGACTTCCTCGCAATTGGTAAAGGCTTCTAAAAAATAGTCCTCTGATTGGTAAATTTTACACTTCCATTGTAAGGCGTCGCCTCACATACGACAAAGTATGCTTCGGCTAACCTTACTGCACGAAGCATAAAATTTCCTCAATCATAAAACTATTTAGTTAATAAGAGCGATCTTTCGAGGTCGCTCTATTTTTTTTCTGAAATTTAATTGCTCATTTATTTAAAAGTATAGAAAAAAGAGATACCTTTGACTTCGACACACTTTATTCACAAACTAACCGAAAAAATTGTATGAAGAGAATTTTTCTTTTGGCAGCCGTTGCGCTTGTTGCGCTGAGTGGTTGCAACACCCCCAAGGATGGCTACGAGTTGGTATGGGCAGATGAGTTCGAGCAGGACGGTGCTCCCAATCCGGAGAATTGGACCTATGAGCTGATGCGCAAAGGTCAGGTAAACAACGAGGAGCAGGAGTATGTCAACAGCCTCGACAATGCGTGGGTAGAGGACGGCATTCTCCACATCAAGGCTATCAAGGAGGGCGACCGTATCACCTCGGCACGCCTTATCAGCCAGGGCAAGCAGTCGTGGACCTATGGCCGCGTAGAGGCACGCCTCAAACTCCCCGCAGGCCTTGGCATTTGGCCCGCATTCTGGATGTTGCCCGACAAGAGCCAGTATGGTGGTTGGCCTCGCTGTGGCGAAATTGATATTATGGAGTTTGTTGGCTATCAGCCCACAACAGTCCACGGTACAATCCACACCGGCAAATACAACCATATGATTGGCACTCAGAAGGGTACCAACACCGAGCTTGCTACCTGCACCGAGGACTACCACGTCTACACCCTCGATTGGACCCCTGAGAACATCACCATTTCGGTTGACGGCAATGCCTACTTCTCGTTCGACAACGACGGTGCTGGCGACCCTGGTACCTGGCCCTTCGACCAGCCCTTCTATATCATTATGAACGTGGCCTTCGGCGGTGGCTGGGGCGGCGCAGAGGGTGTTGACTACAATATCCTTCCCGCAGAGATGTTGGTTGATTGGGTACGCGTTTACCAGATGACTGAGTAAAAACCTACCATTAAATAATACGATCGGGAGTAGTATTAGGCTACTCTCGATTGTTGTTTATAGGGAGAGTAAGGAGCTTAGGGAATTTAGAGAACTTAGGGAGTTTAGAGAGTGTAGGGAGTGTAGAGAGTGTAGGGAGTGTAGAGAGTGTAGAGAGTGTAGAGTATAAGGAAAATCAAATTGACGGAGTCGACCTCCGAAGGAGTCGCAGGTGATACCTCTAAAAGTCAGCGGCTCTGCCGCGATAATTACAATATCACCTGCAACCATAATATATATCTTCGCAACTGCCTTAAACGAATAAGCCCCGCACAAAAAATTGTGTGGGGCTTGTTTTGGCTTTTTTGTCTGCGTGGGAGCTTGCTCACAAAAGCAGACAGAGAGACAAAACAAAAGCCACTCATTTCTGAGTGGCTTCTCGTTTGTGGGAGTTGACGGAGTCGAACCGCCGACCCTCTGCTTGTAAGGCAGATGCTCTAAACCAACTGAGCTAAACTCCCTTTGGAATTGCGATGCAAAGGTACTGCATTTTTTTTATTCTCCAAATTTTTCTGTGATTTTTTTTCATTTTTTTTCACTCCTCCACCCTACTCATATCACAAAAAAGCATTCAATACTCAGATTATATGGAAGTTGTGCCAACAAAGTTTATTTTCTCTTATTTTACGATTTTTTTTCACAAACTGAAATATTGTAAAATATAACTGAAAAAGTGAAAACTACTATCCTGATGATTATTCCGATTTTTGTATAAAATTTAATCACTTTCAGATATGGCAAAAAATATTTCCAGACGAGATGCCCTCAAAAATATGGGCAAGGCAATGGGCGCAGTTGTCTTGGCGACCTCCGGTCTATCTGCTTTTGCAGCGGCCGCTCCCGAGAAGAAACGCTTGGTATTCTACTTCACAGCAACCGGCAACAGCCTCTTTGTTGCAAAGCAGTTCTCAGACAAGCCCCTCAGCATCCCACAGGAGCTCAAATCGGACAAGTTGGTCTATGAGGCCGATGAGATAGGTTTCGTATTTCCCGACTACGCAGCAACAGCACCTCTGATTGTGCGTGAGTTTGTCGAGAAGGCCACCTTCAAGGCTCCCTACATCTTCTCGGTCATCACCTTCGGAAATGCTGCAGTAAATGTCACTGAGTGGTGGGACAACTATGCAAAGGAGCACGGTGTGGTTAACAACTACATCAACACTCTCCTTATGGTCGACAACTATCTGCCCGTGTTCGATATGAACCAGCAGATGAAAATCGAGAAGAACACAGACGAGAATCTGGCAAAAATCGTTGCCGACGTCAATGCAGGCAAGGGGCTTATCCCCGAGGTTGGTGAACAAGCCGGTTTTATGGCAGGTATGCTGAAACAGTTGCAAGATTCACACTTCCCAATGGAGGCAGAGCGTCTGCTAGCCATTGACCGTGACCGTTGCATAGAGTGCAACACCTGTTCGCAGGTATGCCCCAGCGGTAACTTCCGTATTGGCGATAATGGGTTGGAGTTCTCTGGTAGCTGCGAGTACTGCTTGGCGTGTGTCCACAGTTGTCCTCAAAAGGCACTCTACCTTCAGGCGGGTGAGCGCAACAGAGAGGCTCGCTATCGTCACCCCGAGGTGTCGCTTGGCGAGATTATCCGCAGCAACCGCCAGTAGAGTAACGTCACCGAATCATATATAATAAAAGCACCTCACGCCATCGGCAATTGAGGTGCTTTATATTCGATTTCGCACCTTATTATTTGCTCTTATCCCACATTTTAACTATCATTGCAATAATATGTTGCAGGAGATTATATTTGATAACAATCTATTGCGTTTATCGGCAGATAAGGCGAGTGGCTATTTGGCGCACATTATTTGCCGTAGGGGTACTTGCACCATCCATTTTAACGACAAAGATTATATCATCAAGGGTGGCGAGGCGGCTATTTTCCGCGCCACACACCTCATCTCAAAAGCCGAAGCAACCCCCGATACTGAGGTAAAGGTGGTCTACATAACTCCTGCATTTATTGAGCAGTCCACCCCAGAAAGCAACTACGGCATCAGAGGCTCGCTCCTTCTATTCAACAATCCCATTATGCAACTCAACAAGTTGGAATTCAAACATCTATGGGATGATTTCTGCGATATCGAAGAGCGCCTGACCGAGAGTCATCATCAATACTATAAAGGGGTGATGATCAACAAAGTACAGATGATGATTCTCGACTTTTTCGACTGCCATATTCGCATCTCATCAGCCGAGGGGGTTAAGAACAATGACGCTCTTCTGATATATCGTTTCCATCAGATGCTCGAGCGCGGCGACTACCGTCACAATCGCCGTGTGGATCACTACGCCTCCGAACTTTGCGTAGTACCAAAGTACCTCACCGAGGTCAGTAAGCGCGTATGTGGTTTCTCGGCGAGTTATTGGATAAACCGCTATGCCGTGATGGAGATTATTCCAATGTTACGCGACAAGAATATCCCACTAACAGAGATTGCCGACAGATTTAACTTCTCCTCGCTGGCCAATTTCAGCCGCTATGTGCAACGTCATCTTGGTATGAGCCCATCCGAAATCAGAACTTCCGGTGCCTGATTAGAGCCATCTTCTGCTCTCTGCATTCCACCTCCCACGGAGATAAACGCAAATTCACTGATAATCACTAAAAAAAGTGGTTAGAAAGTGTGTATTTCAAAGGAAAATGATTATATTTGCGCGCTTATTCCGCTAAGGAATACTATAAATAAAGTCTAACTTTTTAATTAACAAACTTTTACACAAATGAGTGAAGTATTAAAAACAAACGAGGCATTCGATTGGAATGCATTCGAGAACGATCTCGACCTCTATGGTGGTTCGAAAGAGAGCGTTGCTGACAAGTACAATGAGTCGATGCTCAACGTCCAGATGGGCGAGGTTATCGAGGGTACCGTTATCTCGGTTGGCAAGCGCGAGGTTGTAGTTAATATTGGCTACAAGTCGGATGGTATCATCCCCGTAGGTGAGTTCCGTTACAACCCCGAGTTGGCTATCGGCGAGAAGGTAGAGGTATATGTTGAGAGCGTAGAGGACAAGAAGGGTCAGCTCCTTTTGTCGCACAAGAAGGCTCGTCAGCTTAAGAGCTGGGATCGCGTTAACCAGGCTTTGGATAACGACGAGATCATTAAGGGTTACATCAAGTGCCGCACTAAGGGCGGTATGATCGTTGACGTATTCGGCATCGAGGCATTCTTGCCCGGTTCGCAGATTGACGTTAAGCCCATCCGTGACTACGATGTATACGTAGACAAGACTATGGAGTTCAAGGTTGTTAAGATCAACCAGGAGTTCCGCAACGTTGTTGTTTCGCACAAGGCTCTCATCGAGGCTGAGTTGGAGCAGCAGAAGAAGGAGATTATGTCGAAGCTCGAGAAGGGTCAGATCCTCGAGGGTACCGTTAAGAATATCACCAACTACGGTGTATTCATCGACCTGGGTGGCGTTGATGGTTTGATCC
>JAFNVE010000095.1 GCA_017379955.1 Tidjanibacter sp.
ATTATGTGCGTGCGAAATGGCAGGTAGGAGTCGGAGACCATTATTCAGTTTTGCTCTCTACCTATCTATTATCAGGCGGTAGCCGACACCTCGGATATTAAGAATCTGTACTTTGGGGTCGGCGCTGAGGTGGTGGCGCAAGCGTGAGATAAAGACATTGAGGCTTCGCATATTGAAAAACGAGTCGTCGCCCCACAGCTCTTTGAGCAGTGCCGAGGATTCGACAATCTTACCTTCCTGTTTTACAAGTCGCCTCAGCACCTCTGCCTCGCGTGAGGATAATTTTATCACATTGGCACCCAGCGACAAGCATCCTTTCTGAGGATCAAACGAGTAGAGCCCTATTGTATAGTGTGCCTCCTCTTGCTTTTCTACCTTGCTACGTCCCACAAGTGCGCGGATACGCACTATCAGTTCGTCAAGAGCAAAGGGTTTCTTCAGGTAGTCGGCAGCTCCAATTTCAAATCCGCGCACCACATCCTCGGTCGCAGAGCGGGCTGTGAGAAACATAACAGGTGTCTGCACTCCCTCTTTGCGCAGGTTCTCCACCATCGTATATCCGTCCATCCGCGGCATCATAATATCGCAGACAACCACGTCAGGCTGTTCTGTGCGAGCTTTGCGTAGTCCCTCTTCGCCATCGAAGGCGAGCACTATCTCCATACCGCGATTGGAGAGTGTGTCGGCGAGTATCTCTGCCAACATACGCTCATCCTCCACCAAGAGCACTTTTATCTTACTTTGTTCCATCGCTCGGCAGTCTAATGATTATTGTTGTTCCCTCGTTCGGGCTACTCTTTGCGCCTATCGTACCTCCGTGTCGCTCCGCCACACTGCGGGCATAGTAGAGTCCCAACCCGTTGCCACGCACCTCGTGTCTGTCGCCCGAGGGTATACGGTAGAACTTTTCGAAGATGTGAGGCAGGTGGTGTGGGGCTATGCCTGGGCCGTTGTCGCAAACAGAGATTATTGTTATGTCGCCCTCTTGCGCACAATGCAATACTATGTGAAGTTCGCCCGTGGAGTATTTCAGCGAGTTGTCGACAATGGTGGATAGGGTGTTTGAGATGTGGAAACGGTCGCAATGAAGTCGGGTTGCCTCATCGCACTCTACCTCTACACTTACCCGTGCACCACCACGCGTTCTGGCCTGCTCGGCAATCTTTTGAAGCAGAGGGAGGAACTCTACATCTTCAACCGAGAGCGGCATGGCCTCCTCGGAGAGCGAACTGTCGAGTATATGTTGCACCATATCAGCGAGTTGTGCGAGTTGAGCATCGATAATTCGCAGGTAGCGTTCCTCGCGCTCGGGGGTGTTGTCCTCGGGAAAGTTGATGAGCGCATCGGTCGCCACGCGTGCCACCGATATAGGTGTTTTCAGCTCGTGGGTTATGTTGTGGGTGAGGTTGCGCCTCATCTCCTCCAACGAGCGGTAGCGGAAGAGAGTGCGCCTGAGGTAGATAAATGATGCAGCAAGCACCGCCACCATCACCACTGACGAGAGTATCAGCAGCCACATATCGCCCAGCATCTCACGACGTGGAACGGAAATCGTCAGGCGCAGGCTGAACATCCCGCGGTCGTCAATCTGTGTCTCGAAGGTCCAGGGGGTGAATAGCCAATCGGTATTGCCGCTACGCATCATCACCTTGTCGCCAAGTGTGTGATTGATGACCTCCAAATAGTAGGGCTGATAGACCTCTAACTCTTTGAGGTATGGCTCAAACCAGGTAGCGAAATCGGTAAGGTCTATATAGATGTTGCGCGAGAGGCTTGTTCCGGGTAGGTCGCTATTGCGGAACGACTTGTAGATTGTTCGGTAGGTGGCCGACTGCACGCGACGCTGGAAACTATCCACATTGTCATTATAGGTTTTCCACACCCACGCACACTGCACAATGGTTAGCAGGGCGAGAGCCAGAGTGACCACCACCGATACAATGCTGAAACTTCGTTTGTTGAGCGTCTGCACCATAAATAATATATAGTGTGAAAAAATACCTCCACAACAAAAATAGTCAAAAATCCCTGAGCCACCAACGCTGTTAACATTTCTTAACACTTCTTAACACCTCGTTAACCATCGTCCGCCGATTTCAACCCTATCTTTGTGTTGGAAATAGAGAAAGAACACATTTTTAACATACAAAAGAGTACAAAGATGAAACACCTAAGACATTTTTTCAATCTGCTATTGCTTCTATTGCTGACAAGTTGCCATACAACCCACCCGTCCCGTGGAACGCTCTTCGTGTGGGGTGGCGATATTGAATATAGGGTAGTGGAGTATGTGGCATCTCTGACGGGCAAAGAGAATCCCCACCTGCTATTTCTGCCCACCGCGAGTGGCGACCATCGTGACAATATTGCCCGTTGGGAGTCGATTTGCGACCGACTCGGAGTTGAGAACTCGGTGCTCGGGGTGTGGGTCGATTCGTGGAGTGGTACCACCTTTGAGCAGACCATCGCAGAGGCCGATGCTATTGTGATTGGCGGAGGAAACACCCTCAATATGCTTGGCATTTGGCGAGAACAAGGTATTGATACTCTGTTGATTGAGGCCTTAGAGCGCGGAGTGGTGATTGCGGGCGGCTCGGCGGGGAGTATCTGTTGGTTTGATAAAGGTATGAGCGATTCTCGTCCTACGGGGTTGAGTCTTGTCGATGGATTAGGTGTGCTACCAATGAGCAATTGCCCTCATAACGACCAAGCGGAGCGACGCGCACTCTATCACCATCTTATGCTCGCGGGTGAGTGTGGCGATGGGTATGCCCAAGATGAGAAGTCTGGCATCTTGTTTCGCGATGGAGAGGTGGCGGAGGCTGTGAGCTGGTCGCCTGGCCACCACTCCTACCACGTTACCCGCCATAGGGGCGAGATTGTAGAGCATCAACTGCCTGACCGACTGCTAATTGCAGAGGGTGCCCTGGCAGAGGGTACTTTTACGAAGATGGAGGTGAACACCACGCTCCAACAGGCAGGAGAGGCGGAAGGTATATTGGGTGAGTTTGCCCGCGTTGCTGAGAAGATGTTGGGTAGTGAGAGCGTGATTAGCAATTTGTATCAGTGGGAGGATATGATTGCGATTGTCCACGATAGCTACCTGGGCGTGTTTGGCAGCTATGGTCTATGGTATGGCTATGTGGGCGATGGGGTGGTTAAGTTGGCCGGCGAGGATCTGGCTCAGTCGGTGGGCGAAGCGGAGTTGATGTTCCGCGAGAAGATAGAGATTATTCGCAAAAACTTTATAATGAGAGAGTAAAATTGTCTATTTTTACAAACAAAAGAAACAATGACTATGAAACAATTTCGATTTTTGGTTTTGTCGGTTGCCGCTCTCACCTTGTGTGCAACTACGCTGGTGGCGCAGAACGCCCCCCAAACCGACACAGAGGATAAGGTGCTCTATATGCTCGACGGGAGAGTCGTCGATAAAGAATACATTGAAAATTACCCTGATCAAATGATTAAGGATATCAATGTGATTGAAAACATTGAGAGTGTTGTGATGGTAAAGAGCTACCCTGGCGAGGTAATGGAGAGAATCAATGGAGGTTCGGGGCATAGTAAGGGTCCGGATTCCGAATTTATAGAAGTGTTTCTTGATTTCTCGGAATTCAAACCCAAAGAGTATATTGGCGATAAATATGTGGTGCGTATCGATATGAGCAAACCATTCCCTGAGCGCCCTGAGCCACAACCTGTCAAGAGCCACGAGGAGAATTATTATGATCTACTCAAATATGATGAGGAGGGACGACTCTATATTAACCAAGAAGAAGTCCTTTTGCCTTTTAAGGATTCTAAGGTAGGTCCGAAGCTTGAACCTGTACCTGTTCCGGAAGGCGTGGAGCCTTTTGTGCAGATTTTCGACAAAGATGGCAACAAGGTCGATATGGATATTAGAGATATCACTCCCGATATGATTGGTTCAATGTCTGTCTTAAATCCAGGAGGCATTGTTTTGATTGATGGCGAAGAGCGAGAAAATATCGCAGGAGTAGTTACAATCCGCTTAAAGTAATGAGTTTTGGTTAGGGTTAATTGTAAAACCCGCCGAGTTGGAGTTATGCCAACTCGGCGGGTTTGCTTATAGAGGGAGATTAGGGAGATTAGGG
>JAFNVE010000096.1 GCA_017379955.1 Tidjanibacter sp.
GATTAAGGAGATTAAGGAGTTTAAGGATTATCCCTAAATTCCCTAAATTCCCTAATCTCCCTACACTCCTTAACCTCTCTAATTTCTTATTACTCCTATAATTCCTATAATTAATCCTGCTTCGCAGTCTTTTCGTTGCTCCCGCTCGGCATAGTCTGCAAGCAGCCTCTGCTCTCGCTTAATCGCAACGTTCCCATAATTCCCATAGTTCCTATTACTCCTATCCGCCCTATTAGCCCTACCAAAACAAAAGTGAGAGCAATTCGATATTGCTCTCACTTTTTATCAATTTTGAATTACTTCTCAACCCTCTTACGGCTACAACATCCCCAATATCTTTTGCAGTCCTACACCATTTGATCCCTTCACCAAAACGAGTGCTCCGGCAATAGGCTTGCGGGCAATATACTTTTCAAGTTCCTCCCTGTCGGCAAAGGTGTGGACAGTGCGCGGAGTACCACGCTCGGCAGGCACCACCTTCGAGAACTCACCGCCCACGAGCAACAACTCGCCCGCACCGACGGCGTGACGCGCATCGGCAAACGCCTTGGCGTGCTCCTCTCGGCTCCACGCACCAAGTTCAAGCATATCACCAAGTATGGCCACCTTATGCGTAGTTCCCTCAGGCAGGGGCATCTTTGCAAAGTTGCTCAGCGCAGCCTCCATACTTGATGGGTTGGCATTGTAGCAATCGGCAATCACCACATTACTCTCCGAGCGAATAACCTGCGAGCGATTTATGGTAGGCTCATATTGGGCTATCGCCTCACGCATCTGCTCCTGCTCCACCCCGAAGTGTGCACCCACAGCCACAGCAGCGGCGATGTTGAAGAGGTTGTACTCACCAACCAGATTACTCTTCCACCCCTCAACGGTCACGGGCGAATAGGGTGTCACCTCCATCGGAGTACGCTCCTGTGCCATAGCCGTCAGCACCTCGTCGGCACTATTGACAAAGGCGCGACCACCCTTAGCGGTAAGCCAATCGTAAAGCTCGCCCTTGCCTCGGCGAATACCCTCCACACCTCCAAAGCCGTCAAGATGAGCACGGCCGATATTTGTTATAATACCATAATCCGGCTCGGCAATTGCACACAGCGCAGCAATCTCGCCACAAGCACTCGCCCCCATCTCGACCACCGCCACCTCATCAGCCGAAGTGAGCGAGAGGAGTGTCAGGGGTACGCCGATATGGTTATTGAGGTTGCCTCGGGTCGATGCCACGCGATATTTCTTGGCAAGTACAGCAGTAAGCAACTCTTTGGTTGTCGTCTTGCCATTGGTGCCCGTCACCGCCACCACAGGAATCCCGAGCGCACGGCGATGCATACGCGCAAGTTCCTGGAGGGTGGTGAGCACATCATCCACAACGAAATAGTTTGCCCCATCGGGACACATCGAAACATCATCAACAACAGCCATCACCGCACCATCTGCAATTGCCTGAGCAGCAAAACGGTTGCCATCGAATTTATCGCCACGCAGAGCAAAGAATATTGACCCCTCGGTAACTTTACGACTATCGGTCGTCACCTGAGGATATTG
This sequence comes from Tidjanibacter sp., assembly GCA_017379955.1. Taxonomy (GTDB): domain Bacteria; phylum Bacteroidota; class Bacteroidia; order Bacteroidales; family Rikenellaceae; genus Tidjanibacter. The sequence goes on from JAFNVE010000096.1 coordinate 1,546, forward strand.
TTTAAAAATCTCGTATAATCTGGTTAGTTTCATCTCGCTTTCAATAGTGAAGATTAGATAAATGTGTCGCCCGTACGATAGCGCACCGTGGCAATGAACTTCTTGATATCCTGCTCGTTACTCTTAGGACAAATCATCAGCACATCCTCGGTATCAACCACAATGTAGTCCTCCAATCCCTCAATCACGGCAATCTTATTCTCAGGCAAGCGCACCAGACAGTCGTGGGTATCGAAGGTTATGCAACTCTCGGGCGAGGTGTTGCCATCGTCATCCTTCTCGGAGTATTGGTAGAGCGAGCCCCAGGTGCCAATATCGCTCCACCCGAAGTCGGTGCAGCGCACAAAGACATTGTCGCTCTTCTCCATCACGCCATAATCAATCGAGGTACCACGAAGTTCGGGGTAGATACGGGCAATATGGGCACGCTCCTCGGGAGTAGCGTAACTACCTTTTGCCGAGGCGAAGAGTTCGTAGGTATCGGGCAGGTGAGTACGCAACTCGCCAAGAATTGCATCGGCACGCCATACGAAGATTCCCGAGTTCCAGAAGAACTCACCACTCTGCACAAAGGCACGCGCAAGTTCAAGGTTAGGCTTCTCGGTAAAGGTCTTAACTCGCTGGAAACCATCCTGCTGAGTAGGCGTACCAACCTGGATATAACCATAGCCCGTATCGGGGCGAGTAGGGTTAATACCTACGGTAAGCAGTGCGCCCGAGTTGGCAGCAAACTCCATACACCCCGCCATCTCATTGCGAAACTTGTCGACATCAAGGACAAGGTGGTCCGAGGGGGTCACAATCATCGTAGCCTCGGGGTCGAGTGCCGCAATACGGAAGGCGGCATACGCGATACAAGGCGCAGTGTTGCGACCGATAGGCTCAGTAAGCACCTGCTCCGGTCGGAGTTCGGGAAGTTCGCGCAACACCTGCTCGGAATAGACATCATTGGTCACCACCAGGAAGTTCTCGTCGGGAACAATAGTGCGGAATCGCTCGAAGGTGTGGCGCAGGAAGGAACGACCCGTGCCGAGGATATCCAAAAATTGTTTGGGACGCTGACGACGGCTGAGTGGCCAGAATCGTGAGCCAACTCCGCCCGCCATAATCACACAATATCGTTTGTTATCGTTCATTATAAGTTTTAGTTATGTTTTCTGTTCAATTAGGCTGAAAAGTCGTCTTGCAGGGTCGACTGCAAATGGCAACAAACAAATATACAATTTATTTACGAATATTTCTTACCTTTGTGCCATCTTTTTAAATAAAGGTATAATGTTGCTATGAAAATTAAACTTTTTACCATACCCAACCTGATTACCCTCGGCAATCTCTTTTGTGGTTCGGTAGGCTCGGTGCTGACTGTTGCACACATTTGCGGTGAGAACTATTCACTCGCCCTCCCCTTCTACCTGATGCTTGGCTCGGCACTCCTTGACTTCTGCGACGGCTTTGCTGCACGACTGCTGCACCAATATAGCGAGGTGGGCAAAGAACTTGATTCTCTGGCAGATGTGGTTAGTTTCGGTCTGTTGCCCTCGTTGCTCTTTATGGCACTCTTTCTGGAGATGGGCGGTGCTCCTGCGTGGTCGCTTGTGGCTCTGATTGTGGTGCTATTCTCGGCTCTGCGCCTTGCGAAGTTCAATATCGATACCACCCAGACCGACTCCTTTGTCGGCCTCCCCACCCCCGCCTGCGCACTCTTTGTAGGCTCGCTCGCTTGGCACGTTGCTGAGAAGGGTGCGGCAATCAACCCCTGGGTTATTTTGGCTCTGGCGGTGGTATTTGCAATCCTTCTGCTCGTTCCGCTGAGGATGTTCTCGCTCAAATTCCACGGCTTTGCCCCCAAGGGTATCAACCTGCTCCGCTACTCCTTCCTGGCACTCTCGGCTCTGCTGATTGTGCTCTGCGGACTCTCGGCTGTGGCGTGGATAATAATTCTCTACATTGCTACGTCTATTGTAATGAGCCTGACCTGCAAAGGCAAAAATTAGATTTTCCGAAATTTTTACTATCTTTGCAGGCTGTAACTCGTTAATTATAACGTGAAACAACTTCTGAAACATATCTGCTTGGGGCTCTTTGTGACCCTTTTGGTGAGTAACCCGTCGAGGGTATTTGCTCAGAATCTGCGTACCTCCGACTATGGTCGAGGCAACATCGAGGCTATGAGCAACGCACTCGAACAGGTGGGTACTAACCCCTACTCAGCAGCCACCGAGTATGACGAGAACGGCAACCCTATCACACCTACCGAAGAGGCTGACTCGGCAAAGGTGAAAATCAAGAAGCCACTTGAATCCTACTTCTTCTCCGACTCGCTGCGTGGCGAGCGTTTCATCCATTGGAACATATCGACTAAGACCAACAATATCAATCTTTTACCCCTTGATACTCTGCTGGATGACTTTCAGTCGGACTACCTCTTTTTGAAGAAGGATGTAGGAGATGCATATCTCGGTCCGCTTGGTGGTGCGAGTGTTCCGCTCAACTTCTTCCGCCGTCCCGACAGCAGAAATTTCAACTTTGTCGATGGCTATTACGCCTATCTCTTCACCCCCGAAAACGCTCCTTTCTACAACACCAAGGAGCCTATCACCCGCCTCGGCTACATCAGTGGCGGTCAGAAGAAGATGATGGAGGAGAATCTCAATGTTGTGCACGCACAGCAGATTTCGCCCTCGCTCGGCTTTAATGTAACATACAACAACCAGAACACCCGCGGTATCTATAATTGGCAACGCTCGAAGGTTAAAGACCTCTCGATGGGTGTATCATATACGGGCAAACGCTACACGCTACACGCAGGCTATATATTTAATAGTATCTCGCGAAGAGAAAATGGTGGTCTGGTCAATGATTGGGATATCACGGACACCGTTCACGAGTCGTCACTCAATATCCCTATGCGCCTGACCGATGCAGAGAACGAGGCGCGCAACAACACCTTCTATCTTGTTCACTCTCTGGGCGTTCCCCTGGTGCGAATTCTCCCCGAGGACTTCTCGATAGCAGGCAAACCCTCCTTCTATATTGGCCACGCACTGACCTGGGAGAAGTGGGGCAAGAAGTATACCGACACCCGTCAGGGCACAATCTACGATGTCTACGACAAACAGGGCGAGAAACTTAGCACCGAGGAATTTTATACAAATTGGTATATCAATCCAAACTATACCAACGACACCATTGCCGAATCGCTCCTCTCCAACCGCATCTTCTTACAGTTGCAGCCGTGGAGTCGCGAGAGTCTTGTGGCGGTGGTTGATGCTGGCATAGGACTTGATGTGCATAGCTACTATCACTTCCGTATGGATGACTACCTCACAGGCTTCCGCAAGCACAACGAGGAGGAGTTCTATGTGTACGGTGCTGCACAGGGCAAATTTAAAAAGTATTTTGACTGGAACGCAGATTTGCGTTTCGTACCGCTGGGCTATCGCTCAGGAGATATTGAGGCGGGTGGCGATGTGTCGCTGAGCCTCTACATAAAAGATCGACCTATCACGCTCTCGGGCGCGTTTGACTTCTACAATCGCACCCCCTCCTATTGGAGTCAGAGCTACTTCTCGAACCACTTTGCGTGGTCAAACTCCTTCGCCAAGGAGAATGAGTCCCGATTGGAGATTACTCTCCGCGCTCCGCATTGGAAGGCGGAGGCCGGTTTGTATCAGAGCATTCTGGGCAATCGTGTCTACTACGATGCTGCCGCTCTGCCGCAACAGGCCTCAGATGTTGTGAGCGTATCGGGTGCCTACCTCCGAAAGGATTTTGCCTTGGGCAAATTCCATTTCAACCACAGGGTAATGTTGCAATGGAGCACCGATCAGAAGGTTGTCCCGGTGCCATTGGCGTCGGCCTACCTCTCCTACTATTGGGAAGGCGAGGCTGTACCCGATGTTTTAACACTCAAAATTGGCTTGGATGGCTGGTGGAATACGAAGTATTACGCCCCCGGCTACAACCCTGCCACTATGCAGTTCCACAATCAGCGCGAGCAGGAGATTGGCGAGTATCCGATGATAAACGCCTTTGTTGCAGCGCAGTGGAAACGAGCACGACTGATATTGCAGTATCAGCACGCAAATCAAGATTTGTTTGACACGCGTGCGTTCTTCAACATACCGCATTATCCGCTGAATATGAGAGTGTTAAAATTCGGCATATCGTGGAACTTCTACGATTAGAGTGTCGCTTCTGCGCAACGGCAGCTGCCCACAGATGTTTGACAGATGCTTTTTAACAAATTTTTGACTGGCGACAACAAGAGTCGCAACAGAAGAACAAACCAACTTAATTATTTATTCAGACAGGTTAGTAAGGTAGTGGTATTTGCAATGGCTACAATTGTTATTGCGAGTTGCCACACCCCCAAGAGTTCTCAGATTCAGACCCCTATCGAGGCAGACGGTGTTCTGTCGCTGGCAGTGGGGGCATATACACCCGGCAATATGGTCATTGCGGGTGAGCGTTACGGCTACCTCGGTGAGGTTGTCGAACACTTTATTGGTAGCAAATCGCTGGGCCTCTCGCTTAGCGAGCGTGTACCCTTACAGGCCATTATTAACGGTCTTACCGATGGACAAATTGAGGCTGCTGCACTGCCAACAGCCATTAGCCAAAGACTCCTTCCCAACTACCCATCCGAGCCATATATGACTACTCGTTATGTGGTTATGGGCCGCTCTGGGGAGAACGGCAACATCACATCAACCGAGCAACTCGCTGAGTTATTCGCAGATAATGACATCCTTGTCGATGCATCGCTCACCGACTCCGAGTTCTACAACAATCTCCTCGACCAGCACCCCGAGGCACGATTCTATATCTCATCAACGGCAGGCTACACAACCCCTTGCTCGCTCGACAAGAAGGAGTGGGATTTGGTGATTTGTCAGCAGACAGATGCGACAGTGGCAAGTGCCGTAAAACCCAACCTCGCCACTCTCTATACTTTTGAGGATGAGGTGAGTATGAGTCTGGTATTTATTAACAATGCAGGTGCTGAGCAGTTCCGAGTGTGGAAAAAGGAGTTCGAGCGTTCGGAGGAGTATGCATCATTGGCATACCTCTACAAAGAGCGCGGACTTATTGGCGAGATTGCTGCTCTCCGTCGCTCCGCTTCGCGTGTGGTTGGCGGTATCTCCATCTGGGACGACCTGCTCAAAAAGGTCTCCGAGAGCGAGGGCGTAGATTGGCGTCTGTTGTCGGCCATTGCCTATGCCGAGTCGCGATTCCGTGCCGATGTGGTCTCCAAGCAGGGTGCTGTCGGTCTGATGCAGGTGATGCCTTCGGTGGCTCGTCAGTTTGATGTCACGAGTGAGGAGTTGGCTAATCCTGAAACCAATATCACCGTGAGTGCCAAGCTGTTAAAGAAGATTGACCACACAATCGGTTTCGGCAGCGAGGTGAGTGCCTACGACCGTATGGCAATTGTCCTGGCGGCCTACAATGGTGGTGTGGGTCGTATCGGTCAGGCACGCCGCTTGTTGCAGTCCGAAGGTGGCAACCCCGACAGCTGGGAGGAGTTGTCGCAGACATTGCGCCTGATGGCCGATGCCGATTATATTGCCTCCAAGGGTGGCTCGGTGCGTAAGTTTGGCGGTAGCGGACAGACTTTGGCATATGTTGCGCAGGTGATTGGTCGCTACAATGTCTATTGCAAGGCGGTAGAATAGTGAGGTTTTTTAGATAGTTTCTAATAAATTAGAGGTATTCTGTAATAATATTACAGAAATTTACGTTAACTTTGCAGTCACCTTGTGCAAAATATTGTTGCGCAACAAGGATAATTAGATATAGAAGGCAAAATAGAAAAAGTAGTGAAAAGAGATTTCGCATATAGTATCCGTGCAACATTTGTTGCAATGTTGGCTCTCAGCCTCCTCGCTTGCAAACCCAAGCCTAAGGATGATGACAAACTCGATCCTCGTGTTAAGTTCCTGAGTTATGCAGAGTCCTATCCCGAAGATGGTGGTCTGGTAAGTCTGCCCGTCAGAATCTACGATGTTGACGAGAAGGACTTCCCCGTAACCGTTACCTTCTCCATCAAGCCTTACAACAATGTTGTTGTAGATGAGTGGATTGCATTGCAGGACAAGGGCAACTATACCGTAACTTTCGAGAAAGGCTCATCGGTTGCACCTATCTATTTCTATATAATTAACAACGAAGAGTTGCAGACAGAGGTACCCGCAATCGAGTTCACTCTCGAATCGACCAGCACCCCCGCTGCACCTCTTGCAAAGCCTAACTATACCATCATCCGTATCACCGACGACGAGAAGGCTCCTCGTGTAGCATCGGGTCAGTACGACGCTCGCTACACACTCCCTGCCGAGGTTGAGGCTACTCGTGAGGAGAGCGGCTACTTCCCTCTCACCATTGCCAAGACAGGCAAGTATGAGTATGTGGCCTATGGTTGGATGGGTCTGAATCGCCCCCGCTTGGTTGGTACTTTCGACCCCGAGGCTAAGACTCTCACCTTTGATGGTACCGACTACGATATGAGCACCGACGAGGCGAAGGTGTCGGCATTTGGCAAGGCATACTACTATAACGACTTGGAGATGAAGGAGGTACTTGTATTCCGTGGCTCAGGCTCGGATGGCAAGGGCGCAATCGTACTCAATACAGACGAGATTGGCGTGGATGAGGTTGGTTATATAACCACCGCCGCCTCTACCGCAAGCTTCGATATCCACGTACACAACGCCGAGAATAAGTTGCCTGGTGAGTTCCTGGGCCTCTACGATCAGATGCCCGAGGGTGCAGCCTTCAAGCACAAGACTGTAATCGACGAGGAGAAGTACGAGGAGGAGGATATGGAGAACGACCCCACTACCAATGAGAATCAGGAGGTTATGAGCCGTTCGCTCAAAGCAATCGCCAACCCCGCCGGCCTTATCGAGATTGCTGAACCCTTTACGGTAGTTGAGTAACCAATATTTAGCACAAAGCATAAATAAAGCCGACTAGTATGAACTAGTCGGCTTTATTATTATAACTCCTAAACCAGAGTGGATATAAAAGATTTATTTCAAGGCTTTCGCAGACGAGTCGAGCGGAGTTTACTGAGCGTAAATGAGCATCGACGAGTCAAGAGTAACGCAGAAATTGGCTTTTATATACGCTCCTACGATGCTTTCAAAACGGAAGGATTAGCCTCAATTCGCTCCTTCGCATACTCCAACTTCACACGGAAGGTCTTGCACTTCTGCGAGGGGATGTCGAACATTGCGTCAGTCATAATTGCCTCGCAAATCGAGCGCAAGCCACGCGCACCCAGGCGGAACTCCACGGCCTTGTCAACAATGTAGTCGAGCACATCATCATCAAACGAGAGTTTCACACCATCCAGAGCGAAGAGTGCCTCGTACTGCTTAACGATGGCGTTCTTAGGCTCAGTGAGAATTGAGCGCAAAGCGGTCTTATCCAGAGGGTTGAGATATGTCAGCACGGGCAGACGACCCACAATCTCAGGAATCAGACCAAACGAGCGCAGGTCGGCAGGAGTGATATACTGCATAAGGTTTGAGCGGTCGTACTCGCGCACCGAAGAGTTGCGATAACCGATAGCACGGCTACCAAGTCGGTCGGAGATACGTTTCTCGATACCATCGAAAGCACCGCCGCAGACAAAGAGGATATTCGAGGTATTGACCTGAATAAACTTCTGCTCAGGGTGCTTGCGACCGCCCTGAGGAGGCACATTGACCACCGTACCCTCCAAAATCTTGAGCAATGCCTGCTGCACACCCTCACCCGACACATCGCGAGTGATTGAGGGGTTGTCGCTCTTGCGCGCAATCTTGTCCACCTCGTCGATAAAGACAATACCACGCTCGGCGAGAGCCACATCGTAGTCGGCAGCCTGTAAGAGGCGCGAGAGGATACTCTCCACATCCTCACCCACATAGCCCGCCTCAGTAAGCACGGTAGCATCTACAATGGTGAAGGGGACTTTGAGAAGGCGGGCAATGGTACGCGCCAAGAGTGTCTTGCCGGTACCCGTCTCGCCTACCATAATGATATTCGACTTCTCAATCTCAACATCGTTGCTCTGCTCACCTGCGCCCTTTTGGAGTGCGAGGATACGCTTGTAGTGGTTGTAGACAGCCACAGCCAGGGTCTTCTTTGCAGAGTCCTGACCGATGACATATTTATCTAAAAACTCCTTAATCTCTGCGGGTTTCAGCAGTTCATCTGCCGAAAGACCTGCCACCGCTACGGGCTTTGTCTTGGCAGAGGCATTGCGCTCCTCGGCCAAAGCCATATAACCGCGCTCGATGCACTGGTCGCAGATATTAGCACCCTCCTCGCCTGCAAAGAGAACGCCTACCTCCGTAGCAGGCAGACCGCAGAAGGAGCAGTGCTCTACATTTTTTCTATTGTTACTCATCTCTGTTTCAATTACTTGATAGCCTTACGACTTGCACAAATCTCGTCAATCAGACCATAGGAGCGTGCCTCCTCAGCCGAGAGCCAATAGTCGCGGTCGGCATTTTGTGCAATTTTCTTGTAACTAACGCCCGAGTGGTGAGCCAAAATCTCGTACAACTCCTTCTTCAGTCGCAGAATCTCACGCGCTGTAATCTCAATATCGCTCGCCTGACCCTGCACACCGCCCATCGGCTGGTGAATCATCACTCGCGAGTGAGGCAGAGCCATACGGCGACCCTTGGTACCGGCAGCCAAGAGCACAGCCGCCATACTTGCCGCCATACCGGTACAGATTGTCGACACGTTGGGAGCAATCAACTGCATAGTATCGTAGATACCCAAGCCTGCCGAGACACTACCGCCGGGGGAGTTGATATAGATTTGCACATCGCTCTCGGGGTCGTTGGACTCCAGGTAGAGCAGCTGTGCCTGTACAATGTTAGCCACATCGTCATCGATGGGCGCACCGAGGAAGATGATACGCTCCATCATCAGTCGCGAAAAAACATCCATCGCCGCCACATTGAGTTTGCGCTCCTCGAGGATTGTGGGTGAAATGTAGGCAGCACTGATTTTGCTGTACGCATCGAGCACCGAGCTACTTACGCCGGGCTGTTCGATAGCAAATTTCTCAAAATCGCTTCTTTTCATATTATTTCACATTTTAAGTTTCCGCTCAAAGGTAACAAATTAGGTTGGATTTTTAAACTCCTGTAGTCAAACTATACGACTCTTAGCCTGAAACCTCCGAACAAAAATCCGAAAAAGATACCCGACACTCACTGCGTCGGGTACCCAATCTGTTATGCATTTCTCATACCACTAACAGTACGAGCCTATACCTATTATATAATAAAACATATTAGCGGGTGATTTCAACGCACGCCGAAATCGCCGCCCGTGGGATGTTTTACTTCTTAGCCTTCTTTGCAGCAGCCTTCTCCAGCACCTTAGCCAGGTCGTCGCTGTTTACGCTCTTCTTCGACACGCCAACCATAGGCTCGATAACGTCGAGTACCTTGCGCTCGTAGAGTTTGTCGAGCACCTTGTTAGCCTCCTGCTTGTTCGAGAGAATCTGCTTAGCGTAGTTGGTGAGCATCTCGTCGCCGATGTTGAGCATACCGTACTGAGCGAACTGAGCAGCAGCCAGAGCCTTAGCCTCGTTGTTCATATCCTCCTCGGTAACGGTGATGTTGTTCTCCTTCACGAAGTGCTTCTGGATGGTGCTCCACTTCATCATCTGAACGAAGCCCTCGAAGTCCTTCTCAATCTCCTCCATAGTGTACTTACCCTCGTTGATTACGAGCAACCAACGCTTGAGGAAATCCTCGGGAAGAGTGAGGTTTGCCTTCTCGATAACGAACTCGCGGAGGTCGTTAGCGAAGATATAGTCGCTCTCCGACTTCATCTCAGCAGCAATCTGCTTGTCGATGAACTTCTCGAACTCCTCTGCGCTCTTCACCTCGCCACCGGGGAAAGCCTCCTTGAAGAACTCCTCGGTAAGCTCAGGAGCAGCAAACTTGCGAATCTGAGTGATAATCATATTGAACTCGGGCTTAACCTCAGCAAGCTCCTCAGCTTTTACGCCGAGTACTGCAGCACGCTGCTGCTCAGTAGGATAGAGCTCGTTTACATTGACAATCATCTGATCGCCAACCTTCTTACCCATAAAGGGCTTGCGAGCCTCCTCGCTCATCGAGATCAGACCAACGTAAGCATCCTTCACCTCAATCTCGCCGTTGTTAAGCTCTACGCTGAGTGCCTCGTCCGAGGTAACAGCCTCTACGTCAACGAGCTTGCCGTAACGGTTGAGATAGTTGGCACGGAAACCCTCGCGCATCTCGTCTGCGGGCTTGATATTGTAGCGAGTGAGCTTCTCCTTGGGGTCGAACTCAATCTTCACCTCGGGAGCAAGACCCAACTCGAATACGAAGTCGTGGTCGGTGTTGTTATCGAAGTCGAAAGCACCCTGCTCGTCGCTGGGGAGCACGTCGCCCATATAGTCGATGTTCTCTTTCTCGATGTAGTCGAAGCAGCTGTCCGAAGCCAACTTGTAGGCGGTCTCAGCCACAACGCCCTTGCGGTACATCTTGTTAATCAACGACATAGGCACCATACCGGGGCGGAAGCCGGGCATCTGTGCTTTGCGCTTGTAGTCGCGCAATTTCTTCTCAACGTCAGCAGCATAGTCAGCCTGCTCAACTGTTACTTTGATGAGAGCTGTCTGGTTCTCTCTGTTTTCTCTTACGATTTTCATATCTTATTGTCTATTTGTTAGTTGCACAATCCGAGCCAAAAATTGGCGTGCAAAGATACACATTTTTCTCTGGTTTTCGCACCTATACCTTATATTTATTTTAAAAAGGCGATTTTTCGGGCGGAAATTGGTGTTAAAATTTCAACACGGGCAATAAAAACAGCGATAATTTTCACAACCCCGAAAAGAGTGTTTTTTGTATTGAAAAAAATCATTATCTTGCATCATCTTTTCGGCCCGATTGGGCGTACTTTTCGGACAGAAAAGGGGTAAAAATAGGGATTAAAAAGGAACTTCCCGACAGTAGCAAGTTACAATTTGTAACTTTTAAGCGGGGAGTAGATTACAGGTTTAGGTTGGTTTTATCTGATTTAGGGACAATTTATCGTTCCTTCGGGTAATGAGGCATTGCTCACCCCCACCAAGTGACATAAACAGGGAAAAGGGTGGCTCTAAAAAATTATTTTACCTTCCAATAAATTGTAATCAACCCATTTTGAAATGGTTATATTTTGTAGTGAATTTCACTGCTAATGTCATATTTTATAACACCGCGTGTATTTTTGCTCGAAATTATTTGGAAAATTAAACCAAACCACCTATTTTTACGCACCTATTGCCCCGCCTCAAACGCCCCAAAAGCGGCTGAGTCGGGTTACGATTTGAAAGAAAAATAACCAGTATAGAGGCGCCGTGAGGCACCGACAGACTATAAACTACAAAGCTGAAAAACTGAAAAACTACAAAACAACTAATTATTTAACAACTAAAAATTAATCGTATGAGAAAATTTGTACTATCAATTTGTGCAGTTCTGATGTGCGGTTTGGCCGTTGCTCAGAACGTGCGAGTATCGGGTACGATTAGCGACAGTGACGGACACGCCCTGATTGGTGCGTCTGTTGAGGTTAAGGGTAATGCCAACCTTGGTACTGTTGCATTGGACGGTGGTGAGTACACCATTTCTGTTCCTAGCAGCGCAACGCTGATTTTCTCCTATATGGGTATGGTACCTCAGGAGATTGCAGTGGGTGGCCGCACCAAGATTGACGTGGTGATGGTTGCTGACGCTCATCAGGTTCAGGACGTAGTCGTTATTGGTTACGGTTCGGGTGTTGCTGCTGAGTCTGTTGTGGGCTCGGTAAGTAGCGTTGCAAGCCAGAAGCTGGCTAACACTCCCGTGGCTAACGTGGCTGACGTTCTTCAGGGTAAGATTCCCGGTATGCAGGTCTTCACCTCGTCGGGTGAGCCTACCGCCGGATCGCAGATGTTCGTTCGTGGTGTATCTTCGATGAACGCTGACACCGATCCTCTTTACATTTTGGACGGTACTCCCGTATCGGCTAGCGTATTCCGTAACTTGAACGCAAACGATATCGAGAGCATCACTCTGTTGAAGGATGCTGCTTCGACTTCGATTTACGGTTCGCGTGCTGCAAACGGTGTACTTTACATCACTACCAAGAAGGGTCGCACCGGTATGGAGCCTGTTATCAAGATTCAGTATCAGGGTGGTTTCTCGACTATGGTTGAGAACAAGAACTTTGAGCTTATGAACTCGGCTGAGCAGATTCAGTTCGAGGAGATGCTCTATCCCAACTTGCTTACTGATCCCGCTTGGTTGACCAAGAAGGAGTACATCTTGCGTAACAACTTCAACTTCGACTGGAAGAGCTATGCATATTCGCAGAACGCAGCTGTAACCGGTATCGACGCATCAGTAACTGGTGCTACCAACAACACCACTTACTACATCTCGGCTGGTTATATGGATACTGAGGGTATTGCTCCCCGTTCGGGCAACACTCGTTACTCGTTCCGTACCAACATCGATGCTAAGATTCGCGATTGGTTCAAGATGGGTACCAACGTAAACCTTACTTACGCTGACTATCAGACTTCGGTAACCGGTTGGGATGTTAACAGTGTTGACGGTCTGGTTTATGGTCAGGCTCCCTACAACGCTCCTTATGAGATGATTTTCAAGGAGGACGGTACTATTGAGTTGGGCGAAGAGCTCGACTACTTCGATTGGGCAGGTTTCCGTAACCCCTACTACTATTACGAGAAGTTCCCCACCAAGAACAACCGTATTAGCCTTTCGGGTAGTGTTTACGAGGAGATTTCTCCTATCCAGGGTCTGACCCTCCGTGCTACTCAGGCTATCGACGCATCGGACACTCGCGGTAGCTCGTGGCGTTTGCCGAGTTTCGATGGAGCACTGCATAACGGTCAGCGTGCTGAGTCGTTCTCGCGTTACTATCAGCTCACTTCGTCGAACACCGCTGAGTACAAGTTCGATCTTGGTGACAATCACTTCACCTTCTTGGCTGGTCACGAGTCGATTGTAGGCCACAGCAATGCTTTCGGTGCAAGAATCTCGGGTATTACCGACGATCGTCTGACTATGATGAGCGCAGGTACCGCTTCGACTGCTGAAATCACAAGCCACACAATGGTTGACGAGGTAAGCAACTCGTTCTTCGGCCGCGTAAACTACGCTTATGGCAACCGTTACCACATCGACGCATCGTTGCGTACTGATGGTAGCTCGGTATTTGGTCGCAACGCTCGTTGGGCAACATTCTGGTCGATTGGTGGTATGTGGAATATCAAGAATGAGGACTTTATGCTCAACGCAGACAAGGTTAACGACCTCCGTCTCCGCGTAAGTTACGGTACCACCGGTAACTCGGGTATTGGTAACTATATCGCTTACGGTACTATCGGTACCGGTCCCAACTACAACAACTTGGCAGGTACTACCATTGGTAACCCCGCTAACCACGACCTTACTTGGGAGACTGTTACCACCGCTAACTTGGGTGTAACTGCTCGCTTGTTCAGCCGCGCTTCGGTTGAGGTTGATGTTTACAACCGTGTTACTTCGAATATGTTAATGGATGTTCCCTACTCGGCTTCGACTGGTTATAGCTCGGGTTATGGTAACGTAGGTAAGTTGTCGAACACCGGTTTCGAGTTGCAGGCAAGCTACGACCTCGTACAGCGTCCCGATATGTTGTGGACTGTTTATGGTAACGTTGCTTACAACCACAACGAGATTATCGAGCTCTACAACGGTATTCAGGAGTTCGTTGACGGTGGTACTGGTTTGAAATATGCTGTTGGTCACGCAGTAGGTGAGTTCACCGGCGTTCACTTCGTACGCGTAGATCCTCGTGATGGTATGCCCGTATGGTTGGATAAGAACGGTAACGAGACCAAGCAGTACAGCGACGCTAACGAGAACTGGCTCAATATGAACTACAACGCTGACTGGTCGGGTGGTTTCGGTACTTCGTTTACCTGGAAGGGCTTCACTGCAAGCGCTGACTTCTCGTGGGTTGGTGAGCGTTGGATGTGGTTGAACGAGAAGTACTACACTGCAAACGTTAACTTCGGTGATACAGGTCAGACTCGTTATGAGAAGCGACTGCTCAATATGTGGCAGAAGCCCGGTGATGTAACCGATATTCCTCGTGCGTTTACTCCCTTCAACTTCGACTCGACTGTTTATAGCAACGCAGCATTCTTGCGTCTGAAGAACGTAACTTTGTCGTATAACGTTCCCGAGAACTTGCTCAACAAGACCGGTTTCGTTAAGGGTGCACGTATCTTCGCTATCGGTCGTAACCTGTTGACCTTCACCAATTACCTCGGTTTCGACCCCGAGTTCTTCAATAATGGTTCGCAGGGTTCGTACCCCGGTACTCGTCAGTACACCTTTGGTGTTGAACTCACTTTCTAATCACTAATAAGGAGATAAGACTATGAAAAAGATATTTGGATTTGTAGCAGTTGCTGCTGCAGCATTGAGCCTCTCCTCGTGTGATATGGAGAAGCTCCCCTACACCGCGATTGAGCAGGATGTCGCTTTCCAGAGCGTACAGGACTTGACTAACTATCGCGTAGGTTTCTACTCGCCTCTGAAATCGCTCACCGTTGGTGGCCGTATTTACTATGAGGATCTCCGTGCCGATATGTTCCACGCACTGGCTGACTTCGGTAACTACGTAGGTCTGCCCTACGCTTGGATTATGGAGAGCACCGACCAGGATGCTGAGAGCCTCTGGTTTGGAGACTACGGCGTAATCGCTAATATGAACTACGCACTCGATGCATTCCCCAAGTTCTTGGAGGAGTACAAAGAGGAGCTCGAGGAGGATGATGTTAAGCTGGTTAACCAGTACATCGCCGAGGCACACATGACCCGCGCTATCGCTTACCTCGACTTGGCTACCAAGTTCTGCGAGGCATACGATCCCGCTACCGCTGCCAACAAGATGGGTCTGATGATTACCGAGCACTACGCTCCTACTTCGGACAACACCAAGTACCCCGGCCGTAGCTCGTTGTTTGATACCTATAAGTTCATCATGGACGACATCGATGCTGCCGCTGCTGGTATCACCGCTGCTGGTGCTCCCAACTCGGTATACTACACCGTTGACGCTGTTAAGGCTCTGAAGGCTCGTGTAGCTCTCTATATGCAGGACTACGCTACCGCTTCGCAGCTTGCTCACAGCCTGATTAGCGAGGGTAAGTATGCTCTTGCTGAGGGTGACAAGTTCGTTGATATGTGGGTTAACGACGCTTCGACTGAGAACATCATGCTCGTAACCATGTCGTTGAATGACAAAGGTTCGGCTACCGGTACCTACTTTATCTATGACAACGATAAGGGCGACGGTACTACTCCCGATCCTCAGTATATGCCTACTCAGGCTCTCTTGGATCTCTATGGCGAGGGTGATATCCGTTTCAAGGCATACTTTGCAGAGCGCCACGTTGTTACCGAGACCTTCGGTGAGGACGATCTCTGGTTGTTCTACAAGTACACTGGCAACCCCACTCTCCGCACTGGTGCTAAGTGGAACTATGTAAATATGGGTAAGCCCTTCCGTATTGCTGAGCAGTATCTGATTGCTGCTGAGGCTGACGCTAAATTGAAAACTGAGGCTTCTGTTGCTAACGGTGCAGCTGCTCTGAACGCACTCCGCGCTGCTCGTATCAAGGATTACGCGACTGAGGACTATATGTCCGATGCTGCTCTCTTAGCTGCTGTTAAGGCTGAGCGTGCTCGCGAGTTGGTTGGCGAGGGCTTCCGTATGCAGGACTTGAAGCGTTGGGGTCAGCCCGTAACTCGTGGCGCAAGCCAGAGCCCCTCGACAGGTTTGATGAAGACCGGTGCTAACTACGGTGAGATGACCAATAAGGATATCACTGGTCCCGGTGCATTGTGGCCTATTCCCAAGACCGAGATTGATGCTAATCCTCAGATTCGCAATCAGCAGAATCCTGGTTACTAATAGTTGATGTTTAACAGAGTAAAAAGAGAAGAATTATGAAATACGTTAAGATATTTTTGGTTGCATCTCTGACCCTCTTTGGTCTCGCTTCGTGCGGTCCCAAGGATGCAGGTACAGTAGGTGATGCAACTGTAGACTTCTACTCGGACAACCTCGAGGGTGGTTTTGCATCGGACTTCCTGATGGTACCTATCGTGTTGTCGAACAACGAGGAGACTACTGCTGATGTAACCTTGACCGTTAAGCCCGCAGAGTACACTGGTGCATTTGCAGGTGAGGTTGACAAGGACTTTATGTTGACCACTGAGAATATGGTCTTCAAGCCCGGTGTTGATAGCATCAACTTGGAGGTTATGATTCTGAACAAGGATGTTGAAGAGTTGCGTTTTATGTTGGAGATTGCCGAGACCAACGCAACAGCTGGTGCAAAGGATAAGATTCTTGTATCGTTGGCAAAGAGCGACTTGGACCGTATCTGTACTACTTGGGAGTGGAGATATACTGAACACAATCAACTTGCAACCTCGTGGACTCAGGCTGTATCCGATGCTTTCCAGGGTGCGGAAGCAAAGGTTTCATACAGCACAGAATACGAGCAGGTAATGTTGTATGGCTATGAGAATTTCGGTGTAAATGCACTCTATTGCGACTATGACAAAAAGACAGATGAAATTATCTTTGCTGAGTCTAATGGTTTGTTCGATATGGGTTACGGCGGCGTATATATTATGTGGTATACCCGTGATGATAGTAATAAGATTGTTATAACTCAGGAGAAAGTCACTGCAAAGGCAAACGATGATTTTACCGCTATTAATTTCTCTAATAGTGATTCCTATATGGCAATTGTAAAAATGCAAGGTGGTCAGTTGGCAGGTGTTTATACACTTGCAGGTTACAAAGGATTGCAACTTGTTAAGCCTGAGAAGGCCAAGAGTGTAATCGATGTTCCCTTTGCAGCAGCTCAGAACACTCTGCCTAAACGCATTGATTACAAGAATTCTGGCGTAAGCACAATGCTGGATTACGATAGAATCATGTTGGAGAATCAGATCATCGACGCTCTGAACGCTCAGATGCGTTAATCCCTGACGAGTTTATTTCAAACTCTATAACGAAAACCCCTGCCAAACATTTGGCAGGGGTTTTTATTTGAATAATCGCCACACAAAGAGTGGTTATGTTATTGGCAAGCTAAGAATTAGAAGAGTTTTTCGATATCCATTGTCAAGAAATCCTCAACCTTAATTCCACCCTCGCCAACGATAAATGAGGCCTTGGGGTTAAACATCTGATTGAACTTCGCCAATCCCTCGGTACGTTTCTCAGCATTGCTCTTCACCTCGATAGCAACAAGAGAGCCTTTTTTATGTAGAATAAAATCTACCTCGTCATTGCGCTCGCGCCAATAGTAAACATCGAAACGATGAACAAAGGCCTGACTGACAAGGTATGCACCAATACCCGACTCAAAGATATGGCCCCACGCCTTGCGGTCAACAATAGCCTGTTCAAATGTCAATGGGCTATACACCATCTTCAAGGCATTATTATAGACCTGAAACTTAGGAATACTCGCTCTTCTGCGCGACATATCTACACTATATTTCTGCAACCCGCACAACAACCCACTCTCATCAAGCAGATTTACATAGCCCGCCAGAGTAGATGTATTGCCCGCATCCTGCAAAGAGCCTAACATCTTATTAAGTGATAGAAGATTACCAGAATAGGCAGCACCAAGCTCGAAAGTCTGTCTTAATAGAGCAGGCTTGCTGATCGGGGTATCCATCAAAATATCTTTATTGATAGTTGCATCAATAATCGACGATTGGATGTATTGCTCAAAACGGTCACCATCGCCAATCAGCGACGCTGCACCAGGGTAGCCTCCATAAAACAGATATTGGTCAACAGTAAAACCAAAGCACTCGTGCATCTCACGATAGCTCCAATGACTCATACGAATCTCCTCAAAACGACCTGCCAACGACTCTGACAACCCTCTTTCAAGCAACACACGACTACTGCCAAGAAGCAACACCTTAATATTATTGTCTTCGAAAGTATCGCTATCCCACTCTTTCTTTACCACCTCACTCCAATTGGCAATCTTTTGTATCTCGTCTATCACAAGAATCACACAATCCCAACCATTGTTCGCTTTCAAACTGCGAGTGGCAGCCCAACAATTAGATATCCACGCAGTGTTAGTCGCCGGGACATTATCGGCAGAAAAGAATTGGTAAGGGAGAGTCAAATCATTAAGTACCTGTTTTACAACGGTCGATTTACCAATCTGACGCGCACCCATTACTACCTGTATGAACCTTCGGTCTTCTTCAAGACGCGCTCTAATTTTGTGATATTCAGCTCTTTTAAACATATAATAACATTTTACGCAGTCAATTGCGTATTTTTACGCAATACAAATATAATACTGACACTATTAATTTCAAAATAAATATCCTCAAATTTACGGTAACTATTAAATGCCTAACAGAAAAACAACTGCCAAAAGGTTTGTCCGTTTGGGTAAAAGTTGTATCTTTGTAGAATTAATAGAGGCCCGATTTTTGGGACTACAAATTGCGCAATTTACACACAAGGCTAAGCATACTACCCCTATGAACACAACACTCGCAAACAGAGCAGCAGACAACATCCGCATTCTCGCAGCGGCTATGGTCGAAAAAGCAAAATCGGGTCACCCCGGAGGTGCTATGGGCGGAGCAGACTTCATCAACATCCTCTACTCGCGCCACCTCAGCTACGACCCCGCAAGGCTTGACAACCCCTTCCGCGATCGTTTCTTCCTCGACCCGGGCCACATGTCGCCCATGCTCTACGGAGTGCTGACCCTTGCAGGTATTATGCCCGCCGAGGAGCTCAAAAACCTCCGTCAGTGGGGTAGCATCACCCCCGGACACCCCGAGGTTGACTTCCTCCACGGTATCGAGAACACCAGCGGTCCTCTCGGACAGGGACACGCAATGGCTCTCGGCGCAGCAATCGCTGAGCGCATCGTGGCAGACCGCTTTGGCGAGTGGACAGCGCACAAAATCTACACCTTCATCTCCGACGGTGGTATTCAGGAGGAGATTTCGCAGGGCGTAGGCCGCATTGCGGGTCACCTCGGCCTCCACAACCTCATTATGTTCTACGACGCAAACAACGTACAGCTCTCGACAACCGTCGAGGAGGTGGACAGCGAGGATATCGCCGCTAAGTATCGCGCGTGGAACTGGAACGTGCTGGACATCAACGGCAACGACCCCGAGCAGATTGAGGCAGCCCTCATCGCCGCTAAGGGCGAAAGCGAGCGTCCCACCCTCATCATCGGCCATACGCTGATGGGTAAGGGTGCGCGTGCCGCAGATGGCAGCAGCTACGAGAACAAGGTTTCGACCCACGGTCAGCCCCTCACCAATGCGGGCGCAAGCATCGAGGCTACCATCACCAACCTGGGCGGTAACCCCGAGGAGCCCTTCGCACTCTTCCCCGAGGTGGTAGCACTCTACGACGCACGTCGCGAGGAGCTTGCCGCAGTGTGGGCAGAGCGCAACGCCGCACAGCAGGCTTGGGCAGAGGCTAACCCCGAGGAGGCAAAGGCTCTGGAGCGTTGGTTTGGTGGCGCAAAGCCCGAGATTGACTGGTCGTCGCTCTCGATTAAGCCCGACGGCGCAACCCGTGCAGCAAGTGCATCGGTTCTCAGTATGCTCAGCGCGCAGATTGACAATATGGTTGTTTCGTCGGCCGACCTTAGCAACTCGGACAAGACCGACGGCTTCCTCAAACATACCCGCCCCATCACCAAGGGCGACTTCGGCGGCCGCTTCCTCCACGCAGGCGTTAGCGAGCTGACAATGGCTTGTATTATGAACGGTCTGGCACTGCACGGCGGTATCATCCCCGCTTGCGGTACCTTCTTCGTATTCTCCGACTATATGAAACCCGCCTTCCGCCTCTCGGCACTTATGCGCCAGCACGTCATCTACGTTTGGTCGCACGACTCGTTCCGTGTAGGTGAGGACGGCCCCACCCACCAGCCTATCGAGCACGAGATTCAGCTCCGACTGATGGAGCATATCCACAACCACCGTGGCGAGCGCGCAATGCTCGTTATGCGTCCCGCTGACGGCCCCGAGGCTGTTGCAGCATGGAAGATGGCTATGGAGAGCGAGCGTCCCGTGGCACTCGTATTCTCGCGCCAGACAGTGAAGGATGTGCCTCCTATGGAGAGCGACCGTATCTCTGAGGCTTGCGAGGGCGCACAGCGCGGTGCTTATGTAGTGCAGGATATGGAGAACCCCAACGTGGTGATGATTGCCAGCGGCTCGGAGGTATCGACCCTTATCGAGGGTGCAGACCTTCTCGCACAGCAGGGCGTACACTGCCGCGTAGTATCAGTTCCTTCGGAGGGCTTGTTCCGCGACCAGAGCGCAGAGTATCAGGCATCTATCCTCCCCGTGGGTGTACCTCGCTACGGTATGACAGCAGGCTTGTCGCTCACTATGCAGGGCTTGGTTGGCGAGCACGGCAAGATTCACGGTGTTGACACCTTTGGCTATTCGGCTCCCTACAAGGTACTTGATGAGAAGTTCGGCTTCAACGGTGCTACCGTAGCACGCGAGGTGGCTGAGATGCTCGGCAAGTAGTAGGAGTTATACCTATTATTATATATATAGTGTGATGCTTTTCGTAAAAAAGTGTCACACTATTTTTTTATCCTAAAAAAGTTACTATATTTGCAGGCCCGAAATTGGGCTAAGAGTAAACTAATTTATTAACAACAATGAGCAAAGTCTGCGAAATTACAGGTAAGAGTGCAATGACCGGTTGCAACGTGTCGCACTCGAACAGACACACTAAGCGCAAATTCAACCTCAACTTGAAAACTAAGCGCTTTTGGTCTGAGGAGGAAGGTCGCTGGGTTACCTTGAAGGTTACCGCTGCCGGAATCAAGACAATTAACAAGAAGGGTCTTGCAGTAGCAATGCGCGAGGCAAAGGCACCTAAGAAAGTTTATTAATCATCACAATCATTCTAAGTAATGGCAAAGAAAGCTAAAGGTAATCGCGTGCAGGTAATCCTCGAGTGCACCGAGCAGAAGGAGAGCGGCGTACCCGGAATGAGCAGGTACATCACTACCAAAAACAAAAAGAATACTCCCGACCGTATGGAGCGTAGAAAATACAATCCCTACTTGAAGAGAGTAACTGTTCACAGAGAAATTAAATAGTTAGGAGGAATTAGCTATGGCAAAGAAAGTAGTTGCAACACTTAAAAAAGAGGGAGTCGGTAAAGGCTTCGTAAAGTGCATTAAGATGGTTAAGTCCGAGAAGACTGGTGCTTACACCTTCAAGACTGAGGTTGTAGCAACCGAGGAGGCAAAGGCATTCTTCGAGAAGAAGTAATCTCTGCTCCAACATCTTAATACAAAAGGCGTTTTCAATAGAAAACGCCTTTTGTGTTTTAAATAAAAGTCTGACTGACGGGTATACTTTTCGCGAGGGAGTGTAGGGAGTGTAGGGAATTTAGAGAGTTTAAGGAGTTTGATTGATTATCCCTAAATTCATTAAACTCCCTAAAATTCTCTAAGTTCCCTACAAAGAAAACTGAGAGTAGTTCGATACTACTCTCAGTTTTTATCTATTTTGAATTTTGAATCTTGAATTTTGAATTCCAAAAAAAGTCATATGATTGAGGAAATTTTGGGCTTCACAAAGAAAGGCGAGCCGAAGTTTTCTTGGCGTAAATGAGGCGAAGCCTTTCGAGGGAAGTGCAAAATTTGCCAATCAGATGGCTTTTTTATATAATTTCCCAGTCACAACCATCCTTACGATCCTTCACACGAATACCGATTTCAGCAAGTCGGTCGCGAATCTGGTCGGAGAGTGCCCAATTCTTGGCAGCCTTTGCCTCGGAGCGCACGTCGAGAATCATCTCTACCAGCGGGCCCACCTTGTCATCAGCACCGGCACTGCTCTCGTTGCGCAAACCAAGCACATCGAATACGATGGTGTTCACACTCTTGCGCAGGTGCTCCAAATCCTCTGCCGAGATGGTCTGCTGACCCTCGTGGAGTTGGTTGATTGTGCGCACCCAATCAAAGAGGGCAGCAATCACCAGCGGCGAGTTAAGGTCGTCGTTCATAGCGGCAGCGTATGCCTCGTCAAGTTCTGCGGGATTCACCGAAGATGTTGCTGCGGGCTTAATCTTACCCAGAGTCTCCACAGCCTTCATCAGGCGGTCGAGACCCTTCTCAGCAGCCTGCAACGCCTCGTTCGAGAAGTCGAGTGTCGAGCGATAGTGCGCCTGCAAAACGAAGAAACGGATAGTCATCGGCGAGTATGCCTGTGCGAGCAACTCGTGCGAGCCGGTGAAGAGTTCTTCGAGGGTGATGAAGTTGCCGAGCGACTTACCCATCTTCTTGCCGTTGATGGTAATCATATTGTTGTGCACCCAATAGCGCGCTGCCTCGTGACCACAAGCGGCTGTCGACTGCGCAATCTCGCACTCGTGGTGGGGGAACATCAGGTCCATACCACCACCGTGGATGTCAAAACGCTCTCCTAAGTACTTGGTACTCATTGCCGAGCACTCCAAGTGCCAGCCGGGGAAACCATCGCTCCATGGCGAGGGCCAACGCATGATATGCTCAGGCGCAGCCTTCTTCCAGAGAGCGAAGTCGTAGGGGTTACGCTTCTCGCTCTGACCGTCGAGGGTGCGGGTACCGCTGAGCATCTCATCTGTTGTACGACCCGAAAGCGTACCGTAGTGGTGCTTGCGGTTGTATGCGTCAATGTCGAAATATACCGAGCCCTCGGAGATGTAGGCAAAACCCTCATCGAGAATCTTCTTCACGAGTTCAATCTGCTCAATGATATGACCCGAAGCACGAGGCTCAATCGAGGGTGTGAGCACATTGAGTTCGTCCATTGCTCGGTGGTAACGCTCTGTGTAGTAGTGCGATACCTCCATAGGCTCCAACTTCTCCAGGCGAGCCTTCTTGGTAATTTTATCCTCACCCTCATCTGCGTCGTGCTCCAGGTGGCCTACATCGGTGATATTACGCACATAGCGCACCTTGTAGCCCAGCGAGGTGAGGTAGCGGAAGAGCAGGTCAAATGTTACCGCGGGGCGTGCGTGTCCCAGGTGCGGGTCGCCATACACGGTCGGGCCGCAGAC
>JAFNVE010000097.1 GCA_017379955.1 Tidjanibacter sp.
CTCGCTCCGCAAGGAGTATATAGCCACTATCGATATGGTTATGGCATTTCTGCGCGGTGAGGACAGGGCACTTGCCAACCTTATCTGCGCACCCGACTGGCTACCACAAGCGGGCAGGTTTGAGCAGATGGTTGACCCCTCGGAGGTCTTTGGTGCTATGGGTCTGCAAGATTGTGCGGAGTACCTTTCGACACTCTATCTGCAAGACCTGAGCGACTATCTGAGAGAGGTAGTAACGCCCAACTTCGAGATTGTGCGCTACGGAGAGCAGATATCGGCCTCGGTGGTGGAGTTCTCCACAATTGAGCAGGAGTTACAGAAACCTCTGAACGCAATCGAGAACAGGATGTGCGCGCTGCTGAGAGCAAAGATTGAGGAGCACAAGCCCGATTGGGTAGGCTTCACCGTTCCATTTCCCGGCAACTTGCTCTCGACGCTTCGTTGTGGTGAGTATCTGAAAACCAACTTCCCGCATATCAAGACGGTTATGGGTGGTGGTTATCCGACCACAGAGTTGCGTAATATGACCGATATGGAGATTTTCCGCTATATAGATTATATTGTGCTTGACGATGGCGAAGAGGCTCTGTTAAGACTTATAGAGGGTAGAGAACCAATCCGCACCTACTCTGCCGAGGGCTACACCGAGGGCGATGGCTCGACAATCACTCACTCGGAGCGTGGCTGTCCCGACTTTGGCGGACTGGATATGAGCCGATACTTTTCGCTATGCGAGGTAACCAACCCGATGCATCGCCTGTGGAGCGACGGCAGGTGGAACAAGATGATACTTGCGCACGGTTGCTATTGGGCAAAGTGTGCGTTTTGCGATACTACACTCGACTACATATGTCGTTTTGAGCAGGTTAGTGCAGCCCAAACTGTCGACTGGATGGAGCAGGTAGCCCAGCAGACTGGCTCGCGCAGTTTCCATTTTGTGGACGAGGCCGCATCGCCAAAGATACTCAAAGAACTCTCACTCGAACTGCTCCGCCGTGGGCACAGATATACTTGGTGGACTAACATCCGCTTTGAAAAGGCATTTACGGGCGACCTGTGCGCACTGATGGCAAAAGCGGGATGTATTGCTGTGTCGGGAGGATTGGAGGCAGCACACGACAGACTATTGGCAATGGTAGATAAAGGTATAGATATTGAGCAGGCAACAATCGTGATGCGCAACTTCTACTATTCGGGTATTATGGTGCATACCTATCTTATGTATGGTCTGCCTACCGAAACCCTTGCCGAGACAATTGATGCACTCGAAACGGTTAGACAGATGTTCAAGGCAGAACTTATCGGTTCGGCATTTTGGCACCGCTACGCTATGACACTGCATAGTCGTTCGGGTGCTTCGCCCGAGGAGTTTGGCGTAAGGCGCAAAGGCACGGTGCTCAACCCCTTTGCGAACAACGAGATATCGTTTGCTGAGAATAGAGGCTACAACATTGAGGAGGTGGGCGAAGGACTCCGACTCTCACTTGCAAACTACTTGGTAGGTAGCGGATTGGATAAGCCTGTTGGCAAGTGGTTTAATATCAAGGTGCCACAGCCATCTGTGGAGCCCACCCTTATTACCGACCACCTAATCAAGCCCGACAGCAGTCGTATCTACTCCGACAAGGCGCGCATTGTGTGGATTGGTGCAGATGCAGTAGTCTGCGATAAGGGAGTAGCCATCGAAGGTCCATCGGGCAGAAAAGAGATTAAGTTTAATCCCGAAGACAGAGAGTTTATTGTGGAGGTAATAAGGCGTTGTGCTGACCTCGACCAAGTAACACGATTGGAGGATATCAAGGCACTCTATGCTGAGAGCCACGAAGAGCCATTTGTGGTGCTCTATCACTCCAAGAGTTGGGACAAAGTCCGTGCTTTGGGATTGCTGCAACTATAATAGTCAATTGAAATTCAAAAGAATATGAGCAGGAAATTCACAGATAAGGTTACCGTAATAACCGGCGCTTCATCGGGTATTGGCAAGGCATTAGCATACGAATTCTCGGCACGCGGAGCAAAAGTGGTGCTTGGAGCAAGGCAGGAGGATAAGTTGGCAGAGGTATGTGCCGACATCAACGCCAAAGGCGGCAAGGCTGTGTGGTGCAAGTGCGATGTAACCAACGAAGAGGATTGCAAAAGACTTATAGAGTGTGCTGTGGAGAATTTTGGCGGGATAGATATTCTTATCTGTAATGCTGGCCTCTCAATGAGGGCACTGCTCGACGATGTTGATTTGGGCGTACTGCACAGACTGATGGATGTAAACTTCTGGGGATGTGTGGGTTGCACTAAGTATGCTCTACCCTATCTGCAAAAGTCCAAGGGCTCGGTAGTGGGAGTGTCATCGGTTGCAGGATTGCACGGATTACCCGCACGCACAGGCTATTCTGCATCGAAGTATGCTATGACTGGATTCCTCGAAACGGTACGCGTGGAGAATCTCAAAAAGGGATTGCACGTTATGATTGCCTGTCCGGGCTTTACAGCAAGCAATGTACGATTCTCGGCACTGACTGCCGATGGCTCGGCTCAGGGAGCCACACCTCGTAAGGAGGAGAAGATGATGAGTGCCGAGGAGGTGGCTGCAAGGATTGCGCGTGGCGTAGCACGAAGAAAGAGATTGGTGCTTATGGAGTACGAAGGCAGATTAACTCACTTCATCAAAAAGTTCGCACCAGGGTTGCTGGATAAGTTATTTTATATGGTAATGGCAAAAGAGCCAGACAGCCCGTTGAAGTAAAATTCAAAATTAGTTAACAACCGAGAGATATATTAATATCTCTCGGTTGTTTTAGAATAATTTATAATTTGATTTTTACCTTCGCAAAAGTTCCTTCAAATACTTTCCCGTAAGGCTATTCGGATTAGCGGCAATCTCTTCGGGAGTACCGGTAGCAACCACCGTGCCACCATCTGCCCCACCCTCGGGACCCATATCAATCACATAGTCAGCCAATTTGACAACATCAAGATTGTGCTCAATAATCAGCAAAGTATTTCCTCTGTCGGCCAAGCGGGCAACAACATTCATCAGTTGTCGCACATCCTCAAAGTGGAGTCCCGTAGTGGGCTCATCAAGGATATAGAGCGTACGTCCCGTGTCTCGTTTTGCAAGTTCGCCTGCTAATTTAATGCGCTGACTCTCACCACCCGACAGCGTAGTACA
This sequence comes from Tidjanibacter sp., assembly GCA_017379955.1. Taxonomy (GTDB): domain Bacteria; phylum Bacteroidota; class Bacteroidia; order Bacteroidales; family Rikenellaceae; genus Tidjanibacter. The sequence goes on from JAFNVE010000097.1 coordinate 3,167, forward strand.
AGGCTGGCCGAGTTTCAGATATCCCAAACCAACCTCCTGAATAGCACGCAGTTTGGTATATATATTCGGAATCGGCTCAAAGAACTCGACAGCCTGATTTATAGTCATATTAAGCACATCGTTAATCGACTTACCCTTATAGCGTACCTCTAAAGTTTCGCGATTATATCTGCGACCGTTGCAGACCCTGCAAGTAACATATACATCCGGCAGGAAGTTCATCTCAATAGTCTGCACACCTGCACCTCTACACTCCTCGCAACGGCCACCCTTGACATTAAACGAGAAGCGACCCGAGCGATATCCTCTCGCCTTGGCATCGGGAGTCTGCTCAAATAGTTTGCGAATATCGGTAAAGACATTAGTATAGGTTGCTGGGTTACTCCTTGGCGAGCGACCAATGGGCGACTGGTCAACCACAACCAACTTATCTATATTCTCAATGCCCACAATCTCCTTGTGAGGCAGTGGCACGTCAAACGAGCGATAGAGTTCTCTACTCAGTGCAGGACGGAGAGTACCATTAATCAGCGATGACTTACCCGAGCCACTAACACCTGTCACACAGACCACACCACCAAGCGGAATACGCACATCTATATCTTTAAGGTTATTACCCGTAGCACCCTTTATCTCAATAGCCGTAGCACCCACTTTGCGACGCTCGGCGGGAAGTTCTATCTTTCGTTTACCATTTAGATAATCGGCTGTAATACCGTCACTTGCAAGAATATCATCAAACGAGCCCTGAGCCACAATGCGCCCTCCCTTGCGACCCGCACCAGGGCCTACATCAACAATAAAATCGGCACTACGCATCATCTCCTCGTCGTGTTCCACCACAATCACCGAGTTACCGGCATCGCGCAAGGCTTTCAGACTATCTATCAGTCGTTGGTTATCCCTCTGGTGCAGACCTATACTCGGCTCATCAAGGATATATAACACATTGACAAGTTTGGAGCCAATCTGAGTAGCCAAACGAATACGCTGACTCTCACCACCGGAGAGCGAGCCTGCCTTACGATTGAGCGACAAATACCCCAAACCAACCTCCAAAAGGAAACCCAAACGCGTAGAAATCTCCTTAACTATCTCTGTCGCAATCAGTCTTTCTCGCTCGGTCATCTGCTCCATAACGCTACCAATCCACTCACTGAGTTCTGTGATACTCATTCGGGCTACATCGGCAATACTCTTACCCGCAATGCGGAATTGCAACGCCTCCTTCTTGAGCCTTGCGCCACCACACTCCGAGCAAATCCTGCGCTCCACAAACTGCTCACGCCACGCAGCACCCTTACCCGAAGTAGTGTCCTCCTCCTGGCTACGAATATACTCACCAAGGCCCTCCCACATCATCATCTGCACACCTCCGTAGGGAGAGAAAGAGCGACTATCCACGGTCAGCGACTCACGCTCACCGTTAATAATAGCATTCATCGCCTCGTCACTGATGGTCGAAACAGCATCATCCAGCGAAAAGTCGTAGCGGTGAGCCAAAGCCTCCAACATTGCAAACAGAGCATTGTTCTTATGTTTGCCAAATGGCTCGATTGCTCCCTCATTGATGCCCTTTGAAGGGTCAGGGATTAGTTTGGTGCGGTCGAACACAACCTCCTCACCCAATCCCGAGCAGTGAGGACAAGCACCCTCTGGTGAGTTGAAGGAGAAGGTATGAGGTGCGGGGTCGTCAAAAGCAACACCCGTAGTGGGACACATCAAATGACGCGAATAGTAACGCGAAGTGTGGCTCTCGTAGTCGTAGAGGCTAATTGTTCCTTTACCCTGACGCATAGCCTCTTTCAGACTCTTGACAAACCTGTCGCGGTGGCTCTCACCGACAATAAGTCTATCAACCACCAAGTCGATATTATGCACCTTATAGCGGTCGAGTTTCATATCGGGAACAAGTTCCACAATCTCATCATCTATTCGGGCATAGACAAAGCCCTTGCGCAAGAAAGTCTCAAAGAGTTCGCGATAATGACCCTTGCGACCCTTAACCACAGGAGCCATAAGTGCCACCTTTCGGCCAGAGAAGCCACGCTCAATCAATTCAACTATCTGCTCATCAGTATAGTGCACCATCTCCTCACCCGTATGTGGTGAGTAGGCACGCGAAGCACGGGCATAGAGCAGACGGAGAAAATCATAAATCTCCGTCACCGTACCGACCGTTGAACGAGGATTCTTATTAGTCGTCTTCTGCTCTATGGCTACCACAGGGCTAAGTCCCGTAATATGGTCTACCTCAGGGCGTTCCATAGTGCCGATAAACTGACGAGCGTATGCCGAAAGGGTCTCCATATAGCGACGTTGACCCTCGGCATATATAGTGTCAAAGGCAAGTGACGACTTACCGGAGCCCGACAATCCCGTAATCACAACCAACTGATTGCGAGGAATATCCACATCGACCTCACGCAAGTTATTCACTCGCGCACCACGCACACTGATAATATCTTTATTCCTTTCAGACACTGCTACTTACTATTAGTACGAAAACCCTCTGCGGGTATCTTTACAACAAATGTACGACCAGCCGAGTTAGTACAATCATACTCACGAATCCAATGATTCAATTGGCGCAACATGCGGTATGATGTTCCGTGCTCGCGCGCCAAAGCCGCCCAATCGATATTCTTTCC
>JAFNVE010000098.1 GCA_017379955.1 Tidjanibacter sp.
AAAAAAAAACGGTCGTGCCCGCTACTTCCACAACCCACAATCGGTCGTGCCCGCAATATTTGCCTCGGCAAAGCCGAGGACACATCCCCCGCCGAGGCGGGGGCTTGGGGGTGGGTCAGACCTGCAATTGCCTGCGAAGCAGGCAGGTGTCGCAAGGCTGAGTAGAGGTAAAAGGTTATTTACCTTACAAAGGATTCTGGGCAAAAAAACAAAAGGCAGGAACTCTCGTTCCTGCCTTTTATTTTTTATACTATCGTTATTCTTAGAAGATGTAACGAACCGAGAACTGAACACGGTAGGTCGACATAAAGCTCTCGTAAGCCTTGAAGGTCGAAGTCAGAGTCTCACCTGCATACTTGTTGAAGGTGAAGCCCTTCTTAGCGTCGTACTTCAAGAGAGTGCTGTTCTTAACCTGCTGGTAGTGACCCCAGTTCTTGTTGAGGAGGTTACCAAGGTTCTGAACATCAACACCAAGCTGGATGGTGTTGCGCTTGCCAGCTACATTAAAGTAGAAGTCCTGCTTCAACTGGAAGTCGAACTGGTGGTGCCAGGGCATGATTGCGCCACCACGCTCGGTGTACTGACCCTTGCGGCTGCTCAGATACTTATCCTGCTCGATGTAGTTCCAGAAAGCGTCACGCTGTGCGTCAGCCTCAGCCTCAGTACCGGTGAACTTCCAATCGTTCAGAGCGTCACGCGAAGCGGGAACGTAGATAAGGTTGTTAGCACCGTAGTCACCTACAACGTTCGAGTCGAAGGTGTACGAGTAACGCGAGTAGTCGTAACCACCTGCGTAGCTGTGCTGGCTACCGTCGTAGATCAACGATACGGTGGTTGCCATGTTCTTGTACTCCTTCTTGTAGGTTGCAGTAGCAAGTACACGGTCGGGAGCTACATAGGTACCGTAACCAAGCTCGTGGTCGTTGATAAGACCTACCGAGTAGGTGTTGGTCTTGTAAGCCGAAGTTACCTGGTCGCCAATACCGTCGCTATAAGCGCGCGAATCCGAGTGGGTGTAAGCAACCGACAGGTCAAGACCGAAGTTGAACGACTTCTGCAACTGAGCGGTGATAGCGTAGTAGTAAGCCTTGCTCTTCTCAATGTTGTGGATGAAGTATACGTTCTGGTACTTCTGATCCCAACCAGCACCGGTCGAGTACATCTGACCATAGGTGTCGCGAACATCCTGACCCTCAACGAGAGTAATCTTCTTGCGCGAGCTCTCATCGTAACCGGTGTTCGAGATTACAACGGGGTTCAAATCCTTGCTGAAGATACCCTCCAAGCTGAACTTAACATCGCCGGGGAGAGTAGCGTCGAATGCCAACGAGCTCTTCCAGGTCTGGGGCATACGGAGGTTGGTGTCAAGGATAGTGGGCGAGCCGGGCGAGGTGATCTTAGCAGTTGCGGGATCGTACTTGCCACCATAGAGGTCGTCAAGGATATCCTTGGGATTAGCGTGGAAGTTAGGAGTCATACCGGGCTTAGCGTCAGCGAGAGTGTTGTAGTAGTAGCTGGTCTGACCAACGTTGCTGTTACCAACAACCGATACGAGCCATACATAAGGCAGACGGCCTACGAATACACCGGTACCACCACGAACGATGAACTTACGGTCACCGGTTACGTCCCAGTTGAAACCGATACGGGGCGAAACGCTCAGACGAGCAGCGGGAAGCTGATCGGTCGAGTACTTCTTGCCACCGAAGTCATACGATGCGAAGTTGGGGTTGTAGTTGTTCTCCAACGAAGGATATACGGGCATCTCCAAACGAACACCAGCGGTGAGCTTGAAGTTGTCGCTTACGTTAACATCGTCCTGCAAGTATGCCGAGTAGTTGTGCATAGTGAGGCTCGAGATGAACTGGCTGAGGTCCTTTGAGTTCGAGTGAGTGATAGCAAATGCAGCGGGAGCCTTACCCTCCTTGAATGCATCCATCGACTCGTAAACGTAGTAACCGTTACCACCCTGCATAAAGCCGTTGTCAGCCTTGGTGTACTCGTAAGCGAGACCTGCGAGGAAGTTGTGCTTACCAAGAGTCCAGGTGATCTCATCGGTTACCGAGATGTTATCAACAGCACGCATGTTACCTGCGGTGTAGATATCGGGACCGAACGACATGTAGCCAGCACCATCCTTCAAGATATCAACCTTGGGGAATACACCACCCACGTAGCTACGGGGCTCGTACTGGTAGTTGTACGATACACGGAGAGTGTTGTTAGCATCACCGTCGAAGAGGCGCGAGTTCAACTCAGCTGCCAACGAGGTGTAGTTCTGCTCCTGGAAGTAACGAGTAGACTCGAAGTTCAAACCGTAGTTCGAGAAAGCACCGTTACCCGAACCGATACCAAGATCAGAATTACCGGGGAACACTTTACCTGCAGTCAGAGGCGATACGCTCGAGCTGGGGTTGTTCGAATATTTGCTGTGGGTCTTCGAGAAACGAACGTTCAAGCTATTGTTGCTGTTGATGTTCCAGTCAACACGAGCCATAACCTTCCAGCTGGGAGTCTCAATCGAGTAGTTGTTGTAGCGACCGGGATCGTAGCCGTAGGTGTCAATCAGGAACTGACGCATATCGTCCATATCCTCTGCCAAGGGGCGGCGAATATTATTCTCACCCCACTTCTCGCTCTCGCTCTGACGAGCCTTAGCGGTAGGACCAGCCGAGAGGTTATCCGAGTACTCAGCGTTCACGAAGTAGAAGAGCTTGTTCTTGATGATAGGACCACCAACGCTTGCACCATAGGTGTAGGTGTGACCTGCGCTCGAAGTGAGCTCGTAGTCACCAACCTTGGTACCACTCCAATCGTTGTTCTTCAAGTAGCTGTAAGCGGTTGCGGTTACCTCGTTGCTACCCGAGCGGGTTACAGCGTTGATAGCACCACCGGTGAAACCACTCTGACGAACGTCGTAGGGAGTTACCGATACCGAAATCTGCTCCAATGCGTCGAGCGAGATGGGCGAACCACCACCGGGGAGGTTCTCACCGATACCGAAGGTGTTGTTGAACGAAGCACCATCGACGGTTACGAACGACTGACGGTAGTTACCACCACCCACTGCGAAACCGTTACCGGTAGTCATCGACTGGGGCGACAGACGCATAATGTCGTTCATGCTACGGCTGAGCGAAGGAGTGTTAGCGATAGCCTCACGCGAAACAGCAGTTACGGCACCAGCGTTAGCGGTACGCATGTTGCTGTTGGGGCCGTCTGCCAATACGACGATAGTCTCCATCGACTGGCTCTCCTCAACCATCTGAACGTCATAGGTAAGAGTCTCAGCCAGCGATGCGGTTACACCCTGACGCTCCAACGAGCGATAGCCGAGCATCTCAACAGTAATAGTGTAAGGACCACCGGGACGGATGTTACCCAGACGGTACTCACCATTGGTATTGGCAACAGCGTAGTACTCTGTGCCCGAGGGAGTGTGCACTGCGATAACGGTTGCACCTACCAGAGGCTCGCCGTTAGCGTCAGTAATCTTACCGCTCATATTCGAAGTGGTTACCTGTGCCATAGCCACAACGCTTGTGAGCAGCGCAAACATCAAAACGTAAAGTTTCTTCATACGATTTTTTGTTTAGTTAATAAATGTGAATAATTAGTTGTTTAGTTCAATTTTGGTTGTATATCTTTTCGGACAACGTCCGTTGCTTTCAAAATAAAACGAGGCTTCCACCTATGGAAGTCCCGTTTAAATCTACGATTCCCCTACCAGAGTATAATTATTACCCTGTCGTCGATAATATCGTATGTTAAAATTACCCATTTCTTCTACTCTCTTTTATCTCTCTCTCCTATCGGGAATCTCTATTCGGCGACAAATGTACGACAAACAGACGAGATTTCCATAATATATAGGTAAAATTTTAATTAACATTTTTCTAACATTATGTAACTAAACGGCTAAAACCCATATTATATTTGTGCAAAACCAACTTATCAGATTATATTTTCTTAGCATTATGAGAGAGAAAACCTATCGCTACGCACTTGTAGCGGCCTTTGTCGTAGCCCTGCTCCTCGGCTGGCACCTCGCACAAGCCCACCGAGAGAACAGCCAACTAACCACACAACTAAACAATAATTTTTCGGAACACCAGACACTCGCCCGCTCGGTAGAACACTACCGCACCCTTGCGGGGGAGAGTGCCGCCTCGGTCGAAGCATTGAGATTGCGCACTGCCGAACTCGAACGACTACGCTCAGAGGATGCCGAACTGATACGCTCGCTACGCCTGCAACTCAGACGCACCGAGAGCCTGACAACCACCGCCATAGAGGGGATGTATAAGATTGTCGCCCCGACTGCGAGCGACACACAGACTCTTGCCGACAGTATGCCCCAACCCGCTGCTATTAAACACTTTGAGTGGAGCGACGGATGGGCTACGGTGAGGGGCAGGATAGAGGAGGATAGCATTAGTTGCGAGATAGCAACCATCGATACCCTGCATCAGATCATCCACCGAGTACCTCGCAGATTTCTCTTCTTCCGCTTCGGCACAAAAGCTATCCGACAAGAGATCATCTCCTCCAACCCACATAATAGGATTGTCTACGCCGAGTATATTGAAGTGGAAAGATGAAAGGTGAAAAGTGAGAAATGAGAAATAAGAAATAAGAAATAAGAGGTTAGGGAGTGTAGGGAATTTAGGGAATTTAGGGAATTTAGGGAGATTAGGGAATTTAGGGAAATCTTTAAACTCACTAAATTCCTTAACCTCCCTAATCTCCCATTACTCCCATAATTCCCATAATTCCTATACTCCTATCCGCCCTATCAAAAAAACCTGAGAGTAGTTCGATACCACTCTCAGGTTTTAATATAAACTCACTCACTTCAAAAAGTCATATGATTGAGGGATTTTTGTGCATCGTGCGGCAAGACAAAGCGGAGTTTACTTGAAGTAAATGAGCATTTGGCTTGCAAGGGATGTGCAAAAAGCACCAATCAGATGGCTTTTTTAGATGGCTTTTTAGAAAGGCATGTCGTCAATCGGCGCCTCCTCAAAGGAAGGCATAGGTGCTTCCTCAAAGGAGGGCATGGGTGCCTCAGCGGGTGCTGCCTTGGTGAGCTGCCAGCCGCGTACCTCGGTGTACCAACGACCGTTATACTCACGGCTCTCCACGTTTACGCTAATCTCGCACTTCTCGCCCTCGCGCAGTGAGGCAGCCTCAGCCGCCTTGTCGCCCCAGAAGGAGATGCAGACCTTACGCTTGAAGTCGTCTGCCTGCTCGAAGATTACCTCCTGCTTGGTCCACTCACCGCGAGCACTTGTACCACGCACAGGCGCAAGTACCTTATATACAGTAGCTTCTACTTTCATCTTTTTTACATTTTACGTTGTTAATACTAATTAAGGTTGTAAAGGTACAGCAAAGGTAAAGCAAAGGTACAAAAACAAAGCATAAAAAAGGTTGGCAGACGTAGCCGCCAACCCTTTTTATTGCAAAAACTTTTTGCTTACTCAGCCTTTACAACCTCGATAAGGTTAACCTCGAAGAAGAGGGGCTCGTTGGGGCCGATCTGCTGACCAGCACCATTTTGGCCATAACCCAACTCCGAAGGAATCCAGAGGTGGATCTTACCACCCTCACCTACCAACTGCAAGCCCTCGCCCCAGCCGTCGATAACGCCATTGAGGGGGAACTCAACGGTGTCAGCACGCTGATACGACGAGTCGAAGATGGTGCCGTCTTTGAGCTTACCCTCGTAGGTAACGCGAACAACATCGTCAATAGTGGGCTTAACCTCACTACCGGGAGCAAGCACCTCATAGAGCAGACCGCTCTCGGTCTTCTGTACGCCCTTCTGCTTCTCAATCTCAGCAAGATACTTAGCCTCTGCCTCCAACTTCTTAGCGGGGATACGAACGCTGAAATACTCGTTCAGGAAAGCATAGGTCTCCTCCTCGCCCATCTTCTCCTTACCATCGCGGAGGTCGAGGATAGCGGCGATTACCTGGTCGTAGTCGAGGGTATTCTCCATAATCTGGTTACGCTGATTGAGGAACAGACCCAGGTCATAACCTACACCATAAGATACCGAGTCGAGTTCGGTCTTCAAACTCTTCGAGCCACTGTTGCACGAAGTGAGTGCTGCAATTGCAGCGATTACAATAAGTACTTTTTTCATTTTACTACTATTTGTTTAATGTTGTAATATTCAAAACATTAGATAAAAATCAACTGCATCACCACATATACGGGCAGAAGCACTACCAGCGAGAAGCGAGCCATATAGCCGAAGAAGCTGGGCATCTTGATACCGCTACCCTCTGCAATCGACTTAACCATAAAGTTAGGACCATTGCCGATGTAGGTCAGCGCACCAAAGAATACCGAGCCGACCGAGATTGCTTTGAGCAACATCTCAGGCACACCTGCCACAAGGTTAACACCCTCAGCCACAGGCAGACCCTGAGCCACCGAGTAGAAGGCCACTGCGGTAGGAGCATTGTCTAGGAACGAACTGAGCAGACCTGTCGAGTAGAGGAACTGCCAGGGCTGGCTAAGACCAAGCGACGCAGCATTCTGATTGAGGTAGAGGAGTGCAGGAGTCATGGTGATAAAGATACCGAAGAAGAGCACTGCAACCTCAACGATAGGCTCCCACGAGAACTTGTTATCCTCACGAACCTGCTTCTTGGTGGTTACGAGCGAGAGGATAATCAGCACCACAAGGGCAATCTCACGCAAGAACTTGATGTAGAGAGGTGCGTGATGGTCAGCCATTGCGGGGATGTAGCTCTGGTTGATAAACGCAACCGAGGCAACAACACCTGCAAGCCACAAGAAGTTGAGTGTACCGGTGATGTGGATAGGCTGCTTCTGCGAAGCATCGAGCTTCAAGTTTACCTCGGGCTCGCGCTTGTGGTAGTAGCTGTCGACAAAGAAGAAGAGAGTCAGCAACACTGCACCTACGAATGCCCACTCGGGCAACAAGCCGAGGAACCAAGTAAACTCAGCACCACGCAGATAGAGGAGGAACAATGGTGGATCACCCAGAGGAGTCAGCAGACCACCGCAGTTTGCCACCAAGCCGATAAAGAACAAGATGGTGTGCACCTTGTACTTACGCTCCTTGTTAATCTCAATAAGGGGACGGATGAGCAACATCGCTGCACCTGTTGTACCCATAATCGACGCCAGTACGAAGCCGAGTGCGAGAAGTGCGGTGTTGGTAGCGGGCTTAGCCTCAATGTCGCCACCAATGTGGATACCGCCTGTCACCACAAAGAGTGCGCAGAGCAGGATGATGAAGGGAACATAGTCGAACAACATCTGGTGCTCGAGGTTGCTACCCATACCTGCGCAAATCAGGTAGATAGCGGTAGGAACACCAAGGACGAGCGACACGATAAGTTTATTGCGATTGCTCTCCCACCAATGCTCTTTCACCAGAGGGATAATCGCAATGCTGAGCAACATCAGCAAAAAGGGAATCAATGTCCAAATTGCAACTTCCATTTTTCGTGTTTTTTAGTTATAATTTATTGTTTTGTGTTCGATTTAAGTGTCTGACAACAAAGCTTGTAGAGCATACGAGCACCCACATTGGCATCCAGGTCGCCCATCTTGCCGCACGCAACCTCCACAAGGTCAAAACCGACAATTGTTCGGCCACTGCGCACAATGCTCTTAATCAGATGCACCGCCTCGCCAAACGACAGTCCACCCGGCACGGGAGTACCTGTCGAGGGGCAATTGTCGGGCGAGAGGCCATCGATGTCGAAACTGATGTAGACCTTCTCGGGGAGTGCCGAGACAATATCGCCACATATCGCACCCCACGACTCGCCGGCAAAAAGACGCTCGTCAATAGTGTCCTGCTCAAAGCTTACCACTCGCTCATCAGTAGCTGCAAGCTCCGCCTCTGCCGAGCAGAAATCCCTCACACCCACCTGCACCAAACGGCTTACACGGGGCACCTCGGAGAGTACGTTGAACATAATCGAGGCGTGCGACTGGACGAATCCTTCGTAGGCCTTTCTCAGGTCACGGTGCGCATCTATATGGAGAACACCCACCCCTTTGTGGTGTTTGGCAACAGCCTTGATAACACCGAGAGGCGTGGAGTGGTCGCCACCAACAAGACCCACAATCTTACCCTCGGTGAGCAACTTGTCGGCCTCAGTGAATAGTTGGATAGCCAGCTCCTCCGATGCAGTATTAATACGCTCTAACTGCCTCTGTGTCAGGTAGTCGCCAAGAGTTGTCGAACCGTGCTCCAAGCCCTCGATTATTCGCTTTGCGATAGCCCTTAGACGTGCGCTTCGGTCCTGAATCGAGTAGTCAATATCGGCCGTCGCAATGCCACGTTGCCAAATGTTAGGACAATCGGGGTCGTAAAAATCGAGCTGTGTCGAGGCCTCAATAATGGCGTCGGGCGCAGATGCCGCACCACCACCGTAGGATGTTGTTACATCCCAGGGCGCAGAGAGCAACACCAACTCCGACTCCTCAACAGTGAAGGGAAAGCCGAAGTAGTTACCATTATTTACACCCACATCATCGGGGTTGAAACTCTTGTTGTCCATACCTAATAAATTCTGTTAAATGGCCACTCCCAATGACAGGGTCAGACCAAAGGGCAAAGGTAATCATTTTTTCGATATCATCTACACCTATTAATAAAAAGAGGGCTTTATAGTGGCAAAGAGAGAGCCAAAAACAGAAAAATAGTCACATATCTAATTAATTTGATAAAATATATTAAAAAGATTTGGAATTTAAGAATTGTTGTTATATTTTTGTATCATCATTAGGGCAACAACCTTTCGCTTGCTCAGCAATGGGCGGCAAATCAATGGTTGTTTTAGTGATTCTTTCATAATCAGTATTTTAAGTTGGGGGTTTTGGAGTGTCGTGAGACACTCCAAACTTTTTTTATGGTAAAATTTGTCACTACCGACACTTCTCAGGCAAAAAGGTGAAAGGGGAGAAATGAGAAATGAGAGATTTGGGAATTTTGGGAATTTTGGGATAATCTTTAAACTCACTAAACACACAAGTTATCCTCCTTACTCAACTCTCTCTCACCACGCTAATTGCCACCTCGACACCTGCTTGCTCCGCAGGCAATTCCAAGCCTGACCCACCCCCAAGCCCCCGCCTCGGCGGGGGATGTGTCCCGAGGCTTTGCCTCGGGCGAAATT
>JAFNVE010000099.1 GCA_017379955.1 Tidjanibacter sp.
TGGCAATCTCGGAGGCTGTTGAGTTGGCTCTTAAAAACCCCGAAACAACTCGCTATTGCCTTGGTAGTGTGATGAATCATGTTGTTCTGCATCAGACAATTATAGGCGAGGAGGCGTTGATGCAGATGGAGATGGCGGGTGAGATGCCCGATGTGGTTATTGGCTGCTTTGGTGGCGGTAGTAACTTTGCGGGTCTTGGCTTTCCCTTCCTGCGTAAGAACCTCCGCGAGGGGGCTAATATGAGAATTGTTGCCGTAGAGCCTGCCTCTTGCCCGAAACTAACCAGAGGCAAACTCTGTTACGACTTTGGCGACACGGCGGGTATCACTCCGCTTGTGCCTATGTACTCGCTCGGTCATACCTTCCACCCTGCCGATATTCATGCAGGTGGTTTGCGCTATCACGGCGCGGGAAGTACTGTAAGTCAGTTGCTTTCGGATGGTCTTATTGAGGCTCAATCTGTCGACCAGCTCGAAACTTTCTCGGCTGCTCTGGCTTTTGCTCGCACCGAGGGTATTGTTCCTGCTCCTGAGTCGGCACACGCTATTGCTGTGGCTGTGCGCGAGGCACTGAGAGCGAAAGAGGAGGGCGTGCAGAAGAATATTCTCTTCAACCTCTCGGGTCACGGTATGGTTGATATGTATTCGTATGAGCAATATCTGTCAGGTGCACTGACTGATTCAACGCTCTCGGAGGCCGAGATTGCCCGTAGCATTGAGGCTTCGCAGAAGCGGGTTGGGTTGCTCTAAGTGGAAATAGTTTTTACAAAGTAAAAAATCTACAATAAATAGGCTAAAAATCGCCCTCTCTGTGGTGGAAATTCCGAGAAGAATTTGTATCTTTGTTTGTTTTTAGTGCATCACGAAAAATGAACGAAAAAGAGAGTGTAATTAGCCTGCGCGGAGTGAGTGTATATCACTCGCAAACTCCGTGGTCGCGCTCCTCGCGTAAGCGTGGTGAGGAGGTCCTTTCGGATATAAACCTCACTGTCAAGGAGGGCGAAATGGTCTATTTTATCGGTCGTGTGGGTAGTGGCAAGAGCTCACTCCTCCGTACTCTCTATGCCGAACTTCCACTCTTGGAGGGTGAGGGCGAGATTGCCGGCTTTAATCTTCGCACTCTACGTCGCAAGGATATCCAGCAGTTGCGTCGCAGTATCGGTATTGTCTTTCAGGATTGCCAATTGCTGACAGATAGAAATGCTTTTCAGAATCTTCACTATGTGATGCGTGCAACGGGTTGGCGCGATGAGGTGAAGATTCGTCAGCGTATCGAAACGGTGCTTGGCGTTGTGGGCTTGCAGCATAAAGCGTATAAGATGCCCTACGAACTCTCGGGTGGCGAGCAGCAGCGACTTACTATTGCTCGTGCACTTGTTAACGACCCGAAAATCATCCTTGCAGACGAGCCTACGGGTAATCTTGACCCTGCATCGTCAGACGAGATTATGGAACTTTTCCGCCGAATTACTCGTGATGGTTGTGCAATAATTATGTCGACCCACAATATCTCTAACCTCGAACTTTTCCCTGCTCGAACGATTCGTTTTTCGAAGGGTCATATAGAGGAGCTGGATGTTAAACAGTTATTTGGTTAGTGATGCGGTGAGGCAGTAATGTGAAAAAAAATAGAAGAATACATATAAGAGAAAAATGGAAAATTTGGAAGAGAAGAAACAGCAAGAGTACTCCGCGTCGAGTATTCAGGTTTTGGAAGGTCTGGAAGCAGTGCGTAAGCGTCCTGCAATGTACATCGGTGATATCGGTGTGCGTGGTCTGCACCACTTGGTTTATGAGGTAGTAGATAACTCTATTGATGAGGCTCTGGCCGGCTATTGCAACGATATTAATGTTACCATCAATCCCGACAACTCTATCACCGTAGAGGATGATGGTCGTGGTATCCCTGTTGATATGCACGAGCAGGAGGGTAAGTCGGCATTGGAGGTTGTACTTACCGTGCTTCACGCCGGTGGTAAGTTTAATAAAGGCTCCTATAAGGTGTCGGGTGGTCTGCACGGTGTTGGTGTATCGTGTGTAAATGCACTCTCGACAAGCCTTATTGCTGAGGTACACCGCGATGGTAAGATTCATCGTCAGACTTACAGCAAGGGTGCTCCTACTTCGGAGTTGAAAATCGTAGGTGAGACCGATCGTACAGGTACCACTATTACCTTCAAGCCCGATGGTGAAATCTTTACCGAAACAGTATATAACTACGAGGTGCTGGCTGCTCGTCTGCGCGAGTTGGCATATCTGAATAAGGGCGTTTCGCTCCACCTTACCGACCTTCGTGAGGTTGACGAGGAGGGCAAACCTCTCCACAATCACTTCTACTCGGAAGAGGGTTTGAAGGAGTTTGTAGAGTATCTGGATGCCAACCGTAATGCTATCATTGAGCACAGTATCTATATCGAGACTGAGGAGAAGGGTATCCCCGTAGAGGTGGCTATGCAGTATAACGATAGCTTCTCGGAAAATGTGCACTCCTACGTTAACAATATCAATACTATCGAGGGTGGTACTCACCTGACAGGTTTCCGCCGCGCACTGACTCGTACTCTGAAAAAGTATGCAGAGGAGTCGGGTATGCTCGCTAAACTCAAATTTGAGATTAATGGTGACGACTTCCGTGAGGGTCTGACTGCTGTTATCTCGGTGAAGGTTGCTGAGCCTCAGTTTGAGGGTCAGACCAAGACCAAACTTGGTAATGGTGAGGTTGCTCCTGCTGTGGATCAGGCAATTGCTACCGCTCTTACTCTCTACCTGGAGGAGCATCCCAAGGATGCAAAGGCAATTGTAGAGAAGGTAGTCTTGGCAGCTACTGCTCGTCACGCTGCTCGTCACGCACGCGAACTTGTGCAGCGCAAAACCGTTCTCTCGGGCTCGGGTCTGCCCGGTAAGTTGGCGGACTGCTCGTCGCGCGATAGAGATAGAGCTGAGATTTTCTTCGTCGAGGGTGATTCGGCAGGTGGTACTGCAAAGCAGGGTCGTGACCGTACCTATCAGGCAATTATGCCTCTGCGTGGTAAGATTCTCAATGTGGAGAAGGCTCAGGACCATCGTATGTTGGAGAACGAGGAGATTCGCAATATGTACACCGCGCTTGGTGTGTCGATAGGTACTAAGGAGGATAGCAAGGCACTGAATATCGAGAAGTTGCGCTACGGCAAGATTATTATCATGACCGATGCCGATGTCGATGGTAGCCACATTGCAACCCTTATGCTTACCTTCTTCTTCCGCAAGATGAAAGACCTTATTGAGCAGGGCCATATCTATATCGCCACTCCTCCTCTCTATTGTGTTAAGAGCGGTAACCGCAAGCGTTATTGCTGGACTGATGAGGAGCGCGATGCAGTTATTGCAGAGAGTGGTCGTGGCTATACCGTTCAGCGATATAAGGGTCTTGGTGAGATGGATGCTCAGCAGCTTTGGGAGACCACTATGGACCCCGAGACTCGTATCCTTCGCCAGGTAACCATTGAGAATGCTGCTGAGGCAGACCATATCTTCTCGATGCTGATGGGTGACGATGTAGAGCCTCGTAAGGAGTTTATCGAGCGTAATGCTAAGTACGCTAACATTGACGCTTAAAATAAGAGAATACTAACCTAAGAGATAACAGAGATGGAAGTTACAATTATCGGTGTTGCAGGTGGTACAGGCTCGGGTAAGAGTACACTTGTGCGTTGCCTGCAATCGGCATTTGCTGAGAGTGATGTTGTTACACTCTGCCACGACTACTACTACAAGGGCTACACTAACCTCACCTACGAGGAGCGTTGCAAACTCAACTACGACCATCCGCAGGCCTTCGATACCGATATGATGGTAGAGCACTTGAAGGCACTCAAAAGTGGTGTGCCTATCAAGCACCCTGTATACTCCTTCGTGGAGCATAATCGTACTGATGAGTGGGTGGATGTGAAGCCTTCGAGAGTGGTGATTGTCGATGGTATCCTGATTTTCGAGAACAAGGATTTGAGGGATATGATGGATATCAAGGTATTTGTTGACACCGATGCAGATGTCCGTCTGGCTCGCCGTATTTTGCGCGATGTGCAGGATAGAGGTAGAACTATGGAGTCGGTGATTAACCAATATATCGACACCGTGAAGCCCATGCAC
This sequence comes from Tidjanibacter sp., assembly GCA_017379955.1. Classification (GTDB taxonomy): domain Bacteria; phylum Bacteroidota; class Bacteroidia; order Bacteroidales; family Rikenellaceae; genus Tidjanibacter. Next base: position 4,131 of record JAFNVE010000099.1, read on the forward strand.
GAGGAGTTTGTGGAGCCTTCGAAGAAATATGCAGATGTGATTATCCCCGAGGGTGGCTTCAACTCTGTGGCAGTGGGTATGTTGATTGAGAATATCAAGTCACTGATTGCAAAATAAACCCTTCAACCCGATTATTGATTAAATATTGCAGATAGTTATGAGCAAAAACATTTTGATTACCGGTGGTGCTGGCTTTATTGGTAGCCACGTTGTGCGCCTCTTTGTGAACAAGTATCCCGATTACCGAATTGTCAATCTTGACAAACTGACCTATGCGGGCAACCTCGCAAACCTCACCGATATCGAGGATAAGCCCAATTACTTCTTTGAGCGTTGCGATATCTGCGATATTGACAAGGTGATGGATATTTTTCGCAAGTATGATATCGATGGTGTTATCCACCTTGCTGCGGAGAGCCACGTTGACCGCTCTATCAAGGACCCCTTTACCTTTGCTAAGACCAATGTGCTCGGTACTTTGAGCCTTTTGCAGGCAGCTAAGGAGTATTGGAACGGCGAGTGGGAGGGCAAACGCTTCTACCACATCTCGACTGATGAGGTATATGGTGCATTGGAACTCACTCATCCTGAGGGCGTTGAACCTCCCTTTACTACCACTGCATCGTCGAGCGAGCACCATATGGCGTATGGCAAAGACTTCTTTTATGAGGATACCAAGTATAATCCTCATAGCCCCTATTCGGCAAGTAAGGCGTCGAGCGATCACTTTGTGCGTGCCTTCCACGACACATACGGTCTGCCAACAATCGTGACCAACTGCTCGAATAACTATGGCCCTTATCAGTTCCCCGAGAAGTTGATACCTCTGTTTATCAACAATATCCGTCACGGCAAACCTCTGCCTGTCTATGGTAAGGGTGAGAATGTGCGTGATTGGCTCTATGTTGTTGATCACGCAAGAGCTATCGACACCATTTTCCACGAGGGTAAGATTGCCGATACCTATAACATTGGTGGCTTTAACGAGTGGAAGAATATCGACCTGATTAAGGTGATTATCAA
>JAFNVE010000100.1 GCA_017379955.1 Tidjanibacter sp.
AAGATAGTAAAAAAACTAATACTTTAAATAAAAATCGCGGATTAGTTCCACATACTCCTCCGTAGGCTCTCCCTTGTGACTCATCACAAGTTCGCTCTGCTGCTCACCATCACCCCTGCGCGAGAACTCCATCAGAATCCTCTTGGGTGGTTTGGCAGAGGAAGTGCGCACCCTGCACAAGCGGATGGGATGCAGCCCTGCGCCAATCGCTGCCATACGGATAGTGCGCTCACAATCAGCGGGTAAGACAACTGCCAACCGACCATTATCACTCAGCAGTCGCACAGCGAGTGAGCACAAAGCAGCCAGCGAAAGAGTATCGGTGTGGCGTGCCAGATTGCGCTCCGCATCGGGAGAGTGAAGCGAGGCAGTAAAATAAGGCGGATTAGAAACAACAAGGTCAAACTTCTGCTCCGAAGCATACTCCTTAGCATCCGCACACACCACCTCAATCCGTTCTGCCCACGGCGAAGAGGACACATTTGTCCTCGCCTGCTCTGCCGCCTGAGGCTCAATCTCAACAGCCACAATCTGCGCCTCTGAGGCTCTCTGAGCCACCATAAGTGCCAATAGGCCTGTGCCCGTTCCGACATCCAGAACTCGCTTAGTATCAGACGAAAGTCCTACCCAAGCACCCAGCAACACGCCATCCGTGCCGACCTTCATAGCCGCACCCGACTGCTCAACACTGAACTGCTTAAAGGTAAATTTCTCCATCGTCTACTCGATAGTTGCTCCTCGGAAAACACCCGCACCGAAGAGGGCAAAATCATACTTCACAGGATCCTGCGGGTCGAAATTGCGCAACCTCTCGGTCACCTCCTCAACAGCACGCCAATCGTTCTGTTTACGTTCCAACAGCCCCAAACCACGCGCCACATTGCCACTATGCAAGTCGAGAGGAAGGTAGAGTGCCGAAGCAGGAATTTTATCCCAAAGGCCAAAATCAACCCCTCGGTTATCCTTACGCACCATCCAACGAAAATACATATTGAGCCTCTTACACGAAGCACCCTTAGCAATCGAGGAGAGGTGCTTCTCGCTACGCTGAGGATGCTCCAGAGCGAAGAACTCTTGCCTGAGTTCGGCCAGCACCAAACGCATATCCTCCGTGCGCAAATAACTATCTTCCACAAAGTTACCGATACCTCCCGACACCTCGTACAACCTTCGCAAAGCGAGGACAAAGGCACGAAAATCTGTGCCGTTGAAAGTACGATGGACAAATCTTTCCAAGCAATCAAGTTCCACAGCCGAAGCACTCTTCACAAAGGACTCGGGCTGCCAATCCATAAACTCCATCATACGTCGAGCACTCTTTAAGATTGCCTTTCGGTTGCCCCAAGCGATGGTTGCAGTAAGGAAGCCACTCACCTCCCTATCACCACGCTCGGAGAAGAGGTGTGGGATGGATATCGGGTCGCTCTCGATAAATTCGGGGCGATTATATCTGTCGTGGAGATCATCAAGAATCTCCCTTAACTCATTGGTATTCATAGGCTACTCGTTCACAAGAAGGCCATCCACAAGGCGCAGTGTGCGGTCAGTAGAAGATGCCAACTCCTCATCGTGCGTAACTATCACCACGGTCTGACCCGTGCGCTCTCTCAGGTCGAAGAACAGACGATGTAACTCGCGGCGGTTGTGGGTATCGAGGTTACCCGATGGCTCATCGGCAAGCAGCACTGCCGGCTGGTTAATCAGGGCACGAGCCACTGCAACACGCTGTTGCTCACCTCCCGACATCTGGGCGGGCTTATGGAGTGCTCGCTCCGAAAGGTCGAGCCCTCTCAACAACTCAACAGCCTGAGCCTCAACCTCCTCCTTATCTCGTCCGGCAATAAAGCCAGGCAGGCACACATTTTCCAGAGCAGTGAACTCGGGCAGAAGGTTATGAGCCTGAAACACAAAGCCAATACGGCGATTGCGAAAAATGGATAGGTCGTTATCGTTCAACTTTTCGGTAGCCACCCCATCAATCAGCACCTCGCCCCTATCGGCACGCGAGAGAGTACCCATAATCTGCAACAGAGTAGTCTTGCCGGCACCACTCGCACCGACAATACTCACCACACTGCCACGCTCGATATCGAAACTGACTCCGCGCAACACCTCCAACGAGCCGAAACTCTTGTGTATATCCCTAACTGTTATCATCCGTTCAACGCTTTATATCTTTCAAAAATTTCAAACATTTGCCTTGTGGGGGCTATATCGTGAGTGCGTAGGATTGTCGCCCCACCCATCAGTGCCTGCCAGCCAAGCACCAGAGAGCCACCCAAGGCCTCCTCTGCACTTGCCCCAATGGTCTGCCACACAAGGCGTTTACGACTCACACCCACCAACACAGGCAGGCCAAATCGCGCAAATTCGCTAAGACCACCAAGCAGTCTGAAATCGTTCTCCACACTACCCGAGAAACCAATACCCACATCGAGGATTACACGCTCGGCTCCATATCGCTGCAACTCGGCAAGCCTGCTCTCAAAAAATCGGCACACACGGCACACAATATCGGCATCATCCGCCACCACCGAAGCACCACGCTCAGCACCAACCGAGTGGGTGAGAACATACTCAGCACCACAGCCACCTACCAACTCAAACATAGCCTCCGAGCCACCAGAGATATCATTGATAATCAACCCATCACGCATCTGCAAAGCCCTCTCGGCAACGCCCACGCGGTAGGTATCTATCGACAATCGGCACTCCCTCTGAGCAAGGCTCTTCATAGCCCCCTCAATCCGTTGCCACTCCTGCTCCTCGCTAACGAGTTCTGCACCGGGGCGAGTAGAGCAACCCCCAAGGTCGATAATGTCTGCTCCGTCGGCCAACATCTGCGCCACACGCTCCGAAACACCATCCACACCAACTCTGCTCCCCGCAAAGAAGGAGTCATCGGTGAGGTTAACAATACCCATTATCTCTCTATGGCTCAGACTCATATCTCAATCTATCGCAACTCCGACACAAGGCTCAGCACCTGTGGCCAGAGCATACTCTGCTCATCATTTACAATCACATAGTCGCACCTGCTTGCAACCTCCTGCTGACTCATCTGGGCAGCAATGCGAGCCTCAATCTGCTCCACGCTCGCCCCATCACGCGCCACGGCACGCGCCACCCTCAACTCGTCGGGAGCAACCACTGCAACACATCTGTCGACAAACCTATCAAATCCGCTACTCAGCAAAATGGCACTCTCCAAGACCACCACATCCGCACCCTCCGCCTCACGCTCAGCAGACCACGCACAGAAATCCTCAGCCACGGCAGGATGGACAATTGCATTGAGAGCAGCAAGTGCCTCTGTATCCGAGAATACTCGCTCGGCAAGCACCCTGCGCTGCAACACACCGCCCTCGTATATCTCTGCACCAAATCTCGCACAGAGCCTTTCGCGCAGAGCCAAAGAATTGGCCATCAGCCACTTAGCCCTGCTATCACTATCGTATACGGGCGCACCTAACATCTGCAAGAGGCGACAAACAACACTCTTACCACTACCTATACCACCTGTAACGCCCAATCGTACCATACCTCTTAGCGGTTATCCTCCAACCTCAGTTCGGGGGTAGTGCCAATGGAGATTATACGCAGGTCGGCATTGTGCACCGAGATAAAGTTCTGCAACGAGGTAGGCTCAATGGCAAAGTAGCCATCCTTACCCTCGACAGGCAGAAGTTCCACCTTCGAGGTGTCGAGCGTCAGAGCACGATGAGCAAACCAACGGTAGCCGACAATCTGACGACCCGTACCCTCAGCCATACACATCACACGATACTTATCATCCTCAAAGCGAATGGTTACAGGCACCTCAGCCGTGTAGGTATAATCAAGCTTCGAGAGATACCACATCAGGGCCGAGAGGGCCAACATCACCAGAAAGGCGGGCGACAGACGCGCACCAAAGACCTTTGTCCAAAACTCCTTTATTCTGCTCATCACAATTTGCGGGTTTGTAATTAAAAACCTCAATTTACAAAGTTACATCTTTTTCCGTAACATCACCCTCTCGCCAATAAAAAAAAAGGGCTGTCCATCTTTGACGATGAACAGCCCCTATTTCTTAGAAGTTGTCTAACAAGTGGGATTAACGCAAAAATCACCTTGTTAGGCAGCTTCTCAATCTACATATTCAGCCCATTAGTCAAATTCGTACTCAGAAATATAATAGGCATAGTTACTCCAACCCTCTGCAACTTTGTAGGCATTAATTATACTGTCATCGTCCGAAGCAGGAACATAGATATTGAAACTATTACTAGCTAAAATATCAAACATATCACTGTCTCCAGCCGGAGGTGTTATTGGCTTGCAATAAACCTTTCTCAGACTAAAACAACGACGAAATGCCATCCATCCTATCGAAGTAACACTCTCGGAAATAGTAACGTTTCTCAAACTCGAACAATCTGCAAATGCCATCATTCCAATCGAGGTTACGCCATTTTCAATTGTTACACTTTGCAGCGAAGTTTTTTCCAAGAATGCTAAATCTTTAATCGATGTTACGCTGCCAGGG
>JAFNVE010000101.1 GCA_017379955.1 Tidjanibacter sp.
AAAGACAAAAACAATGCATATAAATTCTCAAATCTGAAAGATGCACAGAAAGTCGCTAACAATTGAAGGGAGAAGTCATTGATATTCAAGAATCTTCCCAAGCAACTCGCGAATATGCCTAACCTCTCACCTTTCACCTTTGCTCTTTCCAAACACAAACAGCCGAGTTGGCTCGATACCAACTCGGCTGTTTGCTATTTTAGCCTTTTCTGTGTTATTCCTCCACCAATCTATTTGTTTGGCTATCGGGGAAGACAACCCAGGGGGTAAACCTCTTTGCCTCCTCGAAGTCTACGCGGGCGTAGGACATAATAATCACCAGGTCGTCAACATTGATAAGTTGTGCTGCTGCGCCGTTGAGAGCGATGATACCGCTATCTCTCTCGCCCTTGATAACGTAGGTCTCCAGGCGTGCGCCATTGGTGATATCTACCACCTGCACCTTCTCGCCCGAAATCAGATTGGCAGCCTCCATCAGAGCCTCGTCGATGGTGATGCTACCCACATAGTTGAGGTTCGCCTGCGTAACGCGCACGCGATGAATTTTCGATTTAAGTACCTCTATTGTCATACCTTGATATTGTCAATCAGGCGCACCGAGCCGCACTGCACGGCGATGCAACCCTGTGTGTTACAATCGTTTGTCCACTCCGCTACGCTCTGCATCGAGAGGGCATCAACCACCTCGAAGTAGATACATTTGAGCAGCGGGTTTTTGTTAATCTCCTCCTCAACCCAAGCGACCATCTCGGCGGGCGAGGCGAACTCTGCCTTGCGCTCCACAGCCTTGCGCAGTGTGGCGTAGATGTGGGGTGCTGCGGCTCTGTGAGCCTCATCGAGCAGGGTGTTGCGCGAGGAGAGAGCCAGGCCGTCGGTATCTCGCACGATGGGGCACTCGACAATCTCCACGGGGCTACCCATCTGGCGCACAAGTTCCTTAATCACTGCAATCTGCTGGAAGTCCTTCTCGCCAAAGTATGCCTTGTGTGGCTCCACAAAGTCGAAGAGTTTGCTCACCACCTGACCCACGCCGTTGAAGTGGCCGGGGCGCGAGGCACCCTCCATCACCTTGTCAACCATACCGAAGTCGAACTCGCGGGTATCGGGGGTGGGGTATACCTCCTCCACCGAGGGTGCGAAGACGTAGTCGGGGCCGATGGGGCTGAGCAACTCCAAATCTGCGGGGAGTGTGCGGGGATATGCGGCAAGGTCGCCCTTGTCATTAAACTGTGTGGGGTTTACAAAGATGCTCACCACCACAACACCGCACTCCTTGCGTGCTCTCTCAACGAGCGAGAGGTGGCCTGCGTGGAGTGCTCCCATAGTGGGAACAAATCCTATCTGCTCGCCCTTGTGGGTGGCGAGTGCCGAGCGAAGGTCGGCGACGGTATATATTACTTTCATCTCTTTTTTCGTTATTCACCAAAAGGTGTGGCAAAGTTAGGAATAAATATAAAACACGGGCCAATAATTCGCAATAATTTTATACTTTTGTACCTAATAGAACCTATCCATTTAAAAGTATGAAAAATTTACTCTATTTTACACTTATGTCCATATTTGCAGTAGCAACTTTTACTTCGTGTTCGAGCGATAAAAGCAACGCAGAGGAGTTCGATTGGGTAATCGACACCTTCGATGATGTCAAAATCATCCGCTATCAGGTGCCCGGTTTTGCTGAACTTCCCTTACAGCAGAAGCAGCTCATCTACTACCTCTCCGAGGCAGCACTCTGCGGTCGCGATATTATGTTCGACCAGAATTTTAAATATAACCTCGCCATCCGCCGTACTTTGGAGGGTGTATATAACAACCACAAGGGCGAGCGCGAGAGTGCCGAGTGGCTGGCATTTGAGAAGTACCTCAAAAAGGTGTGGTTTGCCAACGGTATCCACCACCACTACTCGGGCGACAAGTTTATCCCCGAGTTCTCGCAGGATTATTTTACCAAGTTGGTGAAGGGTGTTCCCGCCGATAAACTGCCTACCGAACTTGGCAGTGTTGAGGAGTTGCTCGCAACCCTCACCCCCATCATCTTCGACCCCACTCTCTATGCGGTGAAGATTAACCAGAAGGAGGGCGAGGATCTGCTCCAGACTTCGGCTATGAACTACTACGAGGGTCTTACTCAGGCTGAGGCTGAGGCTTTCTACAACGGCATTACCGACGCTAACGACCCCACTCCCATCTCCTACGGTCTGAACTCGAAGCTTGTCAAGGAGAACGGCAAGGCTGTCGAGAAGGTCTACAAGGTGGGCGGTATGTATGGCCCCGCTATTGAGCAGATTGTATTCTGGTTGGAGAAGGCGGCAGGTGTGGCAGATGCTACCCAGCGCCCCATCATCGAGAAACTTATCGAGTACTACCGCACCGGTGACTTGGAGGCATTTGACGCCTTCAACATCCTCTGGGTGCAGGATACCGAGAGCAATATCGACTTTGTAAACGGCTTTACCGAGAACTATGGTGACCCCCTCGGTCGCAAAGGTGCTTGGGAGGGTATTGTGAACTACCGCGACGAGAAGGCTACCGAGCGCACCCGCATCATCAGCGCAAATGCTCAGTGGTTTGAGGATCACTCGCCCATCGACCCCAAGTTCCGCAAGCCTGAGGTTAAGGGTATTTCGGCAAAGGTTATCAACAACGCTATCCTGGCAGGTGATGCCTACCCTGCAACCCCTATCGGTATCAACCTCCCCAACGCCGATTGGATTCGCCGCGATTATGGCTCGAAGAGTGTGACTATTCAGAATATCACCAACGCCTACGCTGAGGCTGCTAAGGGCAACGGCTCAAATGAGGAGTTTGTGTTGCGCGAGGAGGATCGCGAGCGTATGGCTCAGTGGGGTGCTCTGGCGGATAACCTCCACACCGATCTTCACGAGTGTCTGGGTCACGGTTCGGGTCAGTTGGCTCCCGGCGTGAAGGGTGACGAGCTCAAACAGTACTCCTCGACTTTGGAGGAGGCTCGTGCAGACCTCTTCTCGCTCTACTTTATGGCAGATCCCAAGATGATTGAGTTGGGTATTGTCCCCAACGAGGATGTATATAAGGCACTCTATTCGAGCAATATCCTCAATGGCCTGATGACTCAGCTTTCGCGTATCGAGCCCGGCAAGAATATCGAGGAGGCACACATGCGCGACCGCAAGTTGATTGCTGAGTGGTGCTACGAGCACGGCAAGGCCGACAATGTGATTGAGTATGTGAAGAAGGATGGCAAGACCTACGTTGTTGTCAACGACTTCGAGGCTCTGCGTGGCCTGTTTGGTGAGTTGCTCCGCGAGGTGCAGCGCATCAAGTCGGAGGGCGACTTCGAGGCAGGCAAGGCACTCGTTGAGCGTTATGGCGTAGTTGTTGAGCCTGAGTTGCACGCTGAGGTGTTGGAGCGTTACAACGCTCTGGGTATTCAGCCCTATGGTGGCTTCATCAACCCCACCTACACCCCCGTAACCGACAAGGATGGCAACATCACCGATGTTGAGGTATCCTACACTCAGAGTTATTGGGAGCAGATGTTGGACTACTCGCAGAACTATTCGTTCCTGCCCACATTGAACTAATTGGTAGTTTAACCCCAAAATTTTCCTATACCTTCCCAACGGTCGGTATTGCAAAACGAAAACTGTTTAAAAATGAAGATTGAGATAGAGATTCCTGATAGAGTAGTGCAGTGGATAAAGTATGGCGTCATCATTGTCGCCTGCCTTATCATTGGCATTGTTCTGGTGTCGCGTTGCTCGGGTAATAAGGAGCAGAAGGCTGAGGAGGTCGCTGAGGCCACCGAGGAGAGTGTTGTGACCGTGCCTGTCGAGGTGAGCGATTTTACCGAGGAGGCAGCAGCAGTTGCCGAGGAGGCGACTGAGGTTGCAACCGAGGTGGTTATCACCGAGGGTATGAGCAAGCGCGAGATTCGTCGTGCCGAGAAGGCTGCGCGCAAGGCCGCAAAGCGTGCCGAGAAGGAGGCTGAGGAGGCTGCCGAGCAGGCCGAGAAAGAGGCTAAGCGTGCTGAGAAGGCGGCTCGCAGGGCTGCCCGAAAGGGAATTGAGGTTATTGAGGTGGCAGAGCCTGTGGCTCCCAAGTTGCTCTTCGGCATTGAGGAGGAGCAGTACGATGTTATTGAAGAGGAGGTGCAGTCGGGTCAGACCCTCTCGCATCTGCTCGATGTATATGGCGTAACTCCCTATATGGTCGACAAGATTGCCACAACCGCTAAGCCTACTTTCGACTTCCGCTCGATTCGTGCGGGTAACAACTACACGGTCTTCCTTCGCTCGGACTCGGTAAGCCAGAAACTCTATCACTTTGTATATGAGAAGAACAACACCGACTATGTAGTCGTTTCGATTGAGGGCGACTCGGTGCTGGTGCGCGAGGGACAGAAAGAGGTTACTCTCCACCGTCGTCAGGTGTCGGCCGATATCTCCTCGTCGCTCTGGAATTGTATGATGGAGCACGACCTTCCCGCCGCACTCTCGGTGGAGATGGAGGATATCTTTGGTTGGAGTGTCGATTTCTTCGCACTTACCGAGGGTGACGAGTTCACTGTGATTTACGACGAGAAATTTATTGATACTATGCGTGTTGGTGTCGGTCAGGTGTGGGGCGCACTCTTTACCCACAACGGCAAACCCTACTACGCTATCCCCTTCGACCAGGGCGGCAAGGTGACCTATTGGGACGAGAACGGCAACAGCCTTCGCAAGCAGTTGCTCAAAGCCCCCGTCAAGTTCACCCGCATCAGTTCTAAGTTCTCGAATGCCCGACTTCACCCCATTTACAGGGTCTATCGCCCGCACCACGGTGTTGACTATGCAGCCCCTTCGGGTACTCCTGTTGTGGCAATCGCCGATGGTACGGTGATTCGTCGTGGCTGGGATAGTGGCGGTGGCGGTAACTATGTCCGTATTCGCCACGCCAACAATCTGGAGTCGGCTTACCTGCACTTGCGCGGTTTTGCTTCGGGTATCGCTGTCGGCACCCACGTTAGTCAGGGTCAGGTGATTGGCTATGTGGGTAGTACAGGTGCTTCGACCGGCCCACACTTGGACTTCCGTTTGTATAAGGGTGGCACGGCTATCGACCCGCTGAAAGCACCATCGGAACCCGTAGAGCCTATCAGTGCAGCCAACAAGGCGGCCTTTGAGGCTATCCGCGACCGCGTGATGGCGGAGTTGGCAGGCCCTGTGGCAGATAGTGTGCGCATCACAACTGCCGACCTCTATCCCAATGTGGTGGCAGGTGCTACTGAGTAAAACGGTAAACAGATATGGGAGCAAACCACGAGATATTGAGAGGGGGAGTGCCTGACGAGCGCATCGTGAAGTTCGTGAGGCGACACCATGTAATGTCGTTGGCTACCCGCTCGGATGAGGGGTTGTGGTGTGCTGCTCTTTTTTATACTTATAGTGCCGACTTGCAGGCATTTATCTTCACTTCCGACCCCACCACCCGTCACGCTGCCGAGATGAAGGAGTGCGCAAGGGTTGCGGCCTCGATAGTTCTCGAGACGCGAGTTGTCGGACGTGTGCAGGGTTTGCAGATTGAGGGTGAGGCTACACTTGCCGAGGGCGAGGAGTTCGCTGCTGCGAAGAGTGCCTACCTCAAAAAGTTCCCCTACGCTGCTGTGGCGGAGTTGCACTTATGGTTGCTCCGACCTGTGCAGATGAAACTTACGGATAATACGCTCGGCTTCGGGCGCAAACTAATATGGATGGCTGATGAGTAGTCGTGGAGTGATAATCGTGGCTGGTGGCTCGGGCACACGCCTGGGTGCCGACCGTCCCAAACAGTTCCTCACCGTGGGTGGCAAGGAGATTCTTGTTCACACCCTCGAACGATTTTTGCACGCTTTGAGTGGCACGCAGAGCAAGATTGTTGTTGTGTTGCCGGAGGTGTGGATTGAGGAGTGGAGGGAGATTGCCGCTCGCCACGGACTTTCGGATAGCCACATTGTTTGTGCTGGTGGCTCTTCGCGTATCGGCTCGGTGCGCAACGGCCTGGCGGCTCTTGGCGAGTGCGACCTGGTGGCTGTGCACGATGGCGTGAGGCCCTTTGTGTCGGCCGAGATGATTGAACGTGGCTTCGAGGTTGCCGAGGAGTTTGGCTCCGCGATACCCGTTGTGGAGGTGGTAGATACCATCCGCAAGGTGGGTGCTGAGGGGTCGGAGATTGTCGACAGGTCGGAGTTGAGGGCTGTGCAGACCCCCCAGATATTCGATGGCGAGGTGCTGAGGGCGGCCTACGCATCGTGTCGCTCGGAACGCTATACCGACGATGCATCGGTGGTTGAGCGCTGGCTCTCTTCGCGTGGCGGACAACTCGCCTTCTATGCCGGTGAGCGCAATAATATTAAGATTACCTATGCCGAGGACTTGACACTTGCCGAGTACCTCTTGGCAAAAAGATAATACCTCCCGATTATGGCACAGAGATACAAGGCAGGAAGTTTTAGTAAAGGTGTTGCTTGGTGGAGTGTGCTGCTGATTTTGTTGGCGGTGGCTGGCGGCGTGGCACTCTTCTACTTCAACCGCGAGGGCAATGCCGTTGCGGTGTGGTACTGCTGTGTTGTGGTGTCGCTCTTTTTGTTGGCCCTTATCGCTTCGCCCAGCAGTGCTGTGGTGGGTGAGCAGGGGGTTGAGATTAGATGTGTGCTCCGCTCGGAGTATTTGTCGCTCAGAGATATTCGCTCGGTGCGCCTTGTTGAGTGGTCGTCGCTGGGCAGGGTAGTGCCCGTGGGTGGTGTCTTTGGCTTTTTGGGCTACTACGGCAGATTCTATTCGAGCGCACTGCACAGCCGTGTCGATATCTTTGCCCGCTCGCGCAACTCGTTGGTCGAGGTCAGGACCAAGAGCCGTTGCTATATCCTCTCGCTCAGCGAGCCGGAGGAGTTTATCGACGCGGTGGACTCGCTGCGCAGTGAAGCGAAACATTTTGAAAATCAGACAAAATAGTATATATTTGTAGAAACCCTTTTTTGGTGAGTAGCAGATGAAGTTTCTGAAAGTCATAGCCTCCTATCTCTATCGCTCCGTTATCGCGGTGCGCCATTGGTGCTATGATATGGGCATCTTCCGCAAGCAGACCTTCGACCTCCCCGTTGTCTGTGTGGGTAACATCACGGTTGGCGGTACGGGCAAGACCCCTGTTGTGGAGTATCTGATTCGCCACCTTTCGCCCTACTATCGCGTGGCGGTGCTCTCGCGTGGCTATGGCCGCAAGACCAAAGGCTATCTGGTCGTTGAGCCGGGTATGTCTTTCCTGCGCTCGGGCGATGAGCCTAAGCAGATTAAGCGCAAGTTCCCCGCAGTCCCCGTTGTGGTGTGCGAGGATAGGGTTGAGGGCGTGCGCCGCATCCACGAGGAGTTCCCGGAGGTGGAGATGGTGATTATGGATGATGGCTTCCAGCATCGTAGCATCACCCCCAAGGTGAATATCGTGCTGGTGGACTACACCCGCCCCGTGAAGGAGGACCACTACCTGCCGTGGGGTAACCTGAGGGATAACCCCTCACAGTTCTATCGCGCAAACATCTTCCTGGTGACCAAGACGCCCGACGACTTGAAGCCTATCAACCGTAACATCACCCGCGAGGATATCAATATCCGACCCTATCAGAGCATCTATTTCACCAACACTCGCAGTGGTGATATTCGCCCCTTGTTCCCCGATGTGGCAATCCCCGCCCCCGATGGATGCAGGGTGGTGGCGTTGGCCGGTGTGGCTCACCCCAAACCCTTCCTGGCTACGCTGAAAAGGCACTATGAGGTGCTCGACACCCTCCTCTATGCCGACCACTACGCCTACAAGGTGAGGGATGTGGCGCGCATTGCCGAGGAACTCGACAGACTTGGCGAGGATGTTGTGGTAGTGACTACCGAGAAGGATGCAGTGAAGTTGACAAACCGCAAGAGGGTACCCGCATCGTTGCAGAAACGATTGTATGTGATGCCCGTCTATATCAACTTCCGCGATATGGATGACGAGAAATTTATACAAAATATAATTAACGATGTTAAGCAAAATTAAAGAGGCGACTCTCTATTTGAGAGCGAAAACCGACTATCAACCTCGCGTAGGTATTATTCTGGGTACCGGCTTGGGTGGTCTGGTGGAGCATATCGATATTAAGTTGGCTATCCCCTACGAGGAGATTCCCCACTTCCCCGTGTCGACCGTTGAGGGACACAGTGGCCGTTTGATTTTTGGTGAGTTGGCAGGTGTGCCCGTTGTGGCTATGCAGGGCCGTTTCCACTACTACGAGGGCTATGCTCCCGAGCAGGTGGTATTCCCTGTGCGTGTGATGAAGATGCTCGGTATCTCGGCACTCTTTGTGAGCAACGCTGCGGGTGGTATCAACTCGACCTTCCGTGTGGGCGATGTGATGGTCATCACCGACCATATCAACCTCATCCCCAATGTCCTGATTGGCAAGAACCACGACGAACTCGGCCCTCGCTTCCCCGATATGTTTGAGCCCTACTCGAAGGAGTTGATTGCTGCTGCTACGGCAGAGGCTGAGCGACTGAACATCAAGTTGCAGTATGGTTGCTATGTCGGCACAACAGGCCCCACCTTCGAGACCCCGAAGGAGTATGGCTACTTCCGCTTTATTGGTGGCGACGCTGTGGGTATGTCGACCACTCCCGAGGTGATTGCTGCCCGCCATATGGGTCTGCCCGTATTTGGCGTGTCGATTATCACCAACGCCGCTTTCAGTGGCCAGAAATCTACTCACGAGGAGGTGCAGCAGGAGGGTCGCAAGGCCGAGAAGCGTATGACTGCACTCTTCTCCGCATTGGTAACCAAGGTAAAATAGAGTTGTTATGCTGAATATGATTAAGGCTGCGGCTGCCTATATAGCCGAGAAGGCTCCTTTCACTCCCGAGGTGGGTATCATTTTGGGAACAGGTCTTGGTGGCTTGGTGGAGCACATTGATATTAAGTTGGCTATTCCCTACGAGGAGATTCCCAACTTCCCTGTATCGACCGTTGAGGGTCACAGTGGCCGACTGATTTTCGGTCTGCTTGGTGGCAAGCAGGTGGTTGCTATGCAGGGCCGCTTCCACTACTACGAGGGCTACACCCCTCAGCAGGTGGTCTTCCCTGTGAGGGTGATGAAGATGATTGGCATCCAGACCCTTTTTGTGAGCAATGCTGCGGGAGGTATGAACTCGTCGTTCCGCGTGGGCGATGTGATGGTTATCACCGACCATATCAATCTCATCCCCAACCCGCTGGTTGGTAAGAATATCGCCGAACTCGGCCCTCGCTTCCCCGATATGAACGACGCCTACTCGCCTGAGTTGCGTGCGTTGGCTACTCAGGTGGCTGAGGAGCAGGGCATTAAGTTGCAGTATGGTTGCTATGTTGCGCTGACAGGCCCCACCTTCGAGACTCCCAAGGAGTACTACTATGTGAAGGCTATCGGTGGCGACGCTGTTGGTATGTCGACCGCTCCCGAGGTGATTGCTGCTCGCCATATGGGTCTGCCCGTCTTCGGCGTGTCGATTATCACCGACACAATGGACAACCTCTCCGTGAGCCACGAGGAGGTGCAGCGCGAGGGTAAGAAGGCCGAGAAGCGTATGAGTGCGCTCTTTATCGGCATTTTGGAGCGTATGTAGTTGTGTGCCAGCCCAATCGTTCAACCGCAAACAGATAAATGAAATATTAATAGAGAACAAAAATGGTAAATAAAGTTATACTTATTGGCAATGTGGGTGTTGACCCCGAGATTCGCACTTTGGAGTCGGGTGTTAAGGTTGCCCGCGTGAGATTGGCTACCACCGAGCGTTCGCGCAACCGCGAGACAGGTGATACCACCGAGCATACCGAGTGGCACACCATCACCTTGTGGCGTGGTTTGGCAGATGTTGTCGACAAATATGTGCGCAAGGGTAGTCAGATTTATGTTGAGGGTCGCATCCGCACCCGTGAGTGGACCGACCAGAGTGGTGCTAAACGCTACTCAACCGAGATTTTGGCCGACACTATGAACCTGCTTGGCCGTCGCAGCGACTCGCCTCAGCAGGGCGCAGCACCTCAGTCGGGCTATCAGCAGACAGCACCTGCCCCCGCATACCAGCAGCCCGCATATCAGCAGGCACCCGCATATCAGGCAACACCTGCGCCTGCGCCAATACCGGCAGATGATCCCGACGACCTTCCATTCTAAGGAACAAATAATTAAGGCTGACTTCAAAGTCAGCCTTAATAAATAGGAGTGATCCCGAGGAGAATCGAACTCCTATCGTAAGAACCGGAATCTTATATTCTATCCATTGAACTACGGGACCATTGGTGCAAAGGTCGATTTTTTTATTGAAAAAACCTAACCCCGCAAAGGGCTATTGAGAGCAGATGAAGCGAGAAAAGAGGATAAAAAGAGTCTTGAAGGTGCGCAGAATCGCCGATGTCGCTATTATGATGGCGGCAATGGTGATTTTGTGTGCTACCGTGGCTACGGCAGTGATTGGCGGATTGGCCTCGGAGAGTTGGTGGATTATCGCGCTGTGGATTGTGGGTGGTGGCGTTGCGGCCTACTTCCTCACCTATTGGGCGGTGCGCCGCTTTGTAATCTACAAAATCAAGCCTATCTACCAGATTGTCCTCTCGCGCAACCTTCGTACCGAGGAACTCGAAACCGAACTCGCCAAGCGTCCCAACCTGATGGAGTATGTGGGCGATAAACTCTCGGTGTGGGCCGATGCCAACCGCCGCGAGATTGAGCGACTCAAAGAGAACGAGAAGTATCGCCGAGACTTTCTTGGCAATGTGTCGCACGAGTTGAAGACCCCGATTTTCAACATCCAGGGCTACATATCCACCCT
>JAFNVE010000102.1 GCA_017379955.1 Tidjanibacter sp.
CGCCGAGCACCACGCAGGGCGGAGCTGTTGAGAGTGCTGGCGGGGTTTGAAAAGGATAAGTTAAATAGTTTTGGCGAGGTGCCTCGTCGTCTGCTGGAGTGTGACTCCACGCAGATTGCGGCGTTGCGTAAGGCGGGATATATCACCGTTGCGGAGCGTGAAAGGGTGGTGGAGCGGGATAAGAATATCTGCTTCTCATTGCCTGCGCTCTCTGCGGAGCAGCAGCGTGTGCAGGGCGAGATTGCATCATCTTCCCACCGCGTAAATCTTCTGCACGGCGTGACAGGCTCGGGCAAGACCGAGATATATATGCACTTCATAGCCGAGACCCTCTCGCGTGGGGGTGATGTATTGCTGCTGGTGCCCGAGATTGCCCTCACATCGCAGCTCATAGAGCGTATGGAGCAGGTCTTTGGCTCACGCGTAACTGCTTATCACTCAAAGCTTACGGCTCTGCGTCGTACCGAAAGCTACCTGCGACTGGCTCAAAGTTCGGGCGGGGAGCTTGTTATTGGCGCACGCTCGGCACTGTTCCTGCCGCTGAAGAATTTGCAGCTGGTGGTGGTGGATGAGGAGCACGATGCAAGCTACAAGCAGAGTGATACCGCCCCACGCTATCACGGCAGAGATTGTTCGGTGGTGCTGGCGTCGTTGTTCGGGGCGAAGGTTATTTTGGGCAGTGCTACACCGTCGCTGGAGAGCTACGCCAATGCCCAGTGGGGTAAGTACGGTTATTCACGCCTGATGGAGCGATATGGCGAGTCGCAGCAGCCCCGAATAATCCTCTCGGATACTATGCGTTCGGTCAAACGAGGCGAGCGCAAGAGCCATTTTAATATTCAGCTGCTCAACGCGATGCGTGATGCTCTGGAGCGAGGGGAGCAGATTATGTTGTTCCAGAATCGTAGAGGCTTCACCCCCTTTGTGCAGTGTAGCGGCTGTGGCTGGACTATGCGTTGCCCTCATTGCAATGTGACCCTTACGATGCACCGCACAACAAACCGTATGGAGTGCCACTATTGTGGTTATGTGGCAGATGTGCCGCACCATTGTCCGCAGTGTGAGACGGCTGATTTGAAGCCTATGGGCTTCGGTACGGAGCGTGTTGAGGAGGCTGTGGCGGAGCTCTTCCCCGAGGCTCGTGTGGCGCGTTTGGATCGTGATACCTCCACCTCGCAGAGTGCTTATAACCGTATAATCAGAGATTTTGAGAGTGGCGAGACCGATATTCTGGTCGGTACGCAGATGATAACCAAGGGATTTGATTTCTCGCGTGTCTCGGTGGTGGGTGTGTTGAATGCCGATAATCTGATTTGCAGTCCCGATTTCCGCTCTTCGGAACGAGCTTTTCAGCTGCTGACGCAGGTTGCGGGTCGTGCTGGTAGGCGCGAAACGGAGGGCGTTGTGGTGGTGCAGACCTCCGAGGTTGAACATCCTGTGCTCGGCTGGGTGGTAAGGGGTGACTATGACGCTATGGCTCGCAGTGAGCTTTCGGAACGCAATGCGTTTGGTTATCCTCCTTATTCTCATATAATTATGTTTACCTTGCGATGTGATAATCTGCAACTGTTGCGTCGTGGTGCAGGCTGGTGGAGCGCAAGGATGAGGGATAAGTTCGGAAGCAGGGTCTTTGGACCTGTTGCTCCTCCTGTTGATCGCATCAGAGGGGTCTATATCCTGCGTCTGATGCTGAAGATAGAAAATGGTCGTTCGCTCTCGCGTGCGAGGGAGTTGCTACGCGAATTGCTTGCCGAGATGGCTGCGCACGAGGAGTATAAACATATAACCATCTCAACCGATGTCGATGCTCAGTGATATGCTGCGGGATATGCTCTCGCTGGTTGTTCCACCCTCTTGCCCTGTGTGTGGCAAACCGAAACCGTCGGGCGGGACGGTGGTGTGTCCTATGTGTGAGGTGACAGCACCCTTGACAAATCTCTGGAGAGAGCCTCATAATGCTATGTGTGAACGCTTTTGGGGATTGATGCCTATGGAGCGAGCTTCGGCATTTCTGTGGTATGTCGAGGGTAGTCCGTGGCGAGATATGGTGCATCGTTTTAAGTATGGCGGGGAGTGGCGTGCCGCTTACGATATGGGACGTTGGTATGGTGCAGAGTTGCGGGAGAGTGGACTGTATGCCGATGTGGATGTTGTAGTTCCTGTGCCGTTGCATTTGGGTCGAAGGCTTTGGAGAGGATATAATCAGTCGGAGTATATAGCACGAGGCATAGCACGCGAGTTGGGTGTTGAGGTTGATGCGAGAAGTGTGCGCCGTCATCGCTATAATAGTAGTCAAACATCTCAACGCGCTGACGAGCGATGGGATAATGTTGAGGGTATATTTCGTGTGAAGCGCCCCGAGAGGCTTCGCGGAAAGCATATTTTGCTTGTTGATGATGTCTTTACCACGGGCGCAACCATTATGTCGCTCGGCTCTACGATACTCTCTGCGGTGGAGAATGTGCGCTTGAGTGTGGCGGTATTGGCTACCTCGCGCCATAGTTTGCGCCTTAAGCCGTAGATATTAACATATGGTTGTTTATAATTTTCTATAAATTCATCTTGTTTCTCTCTTGTCGTTTGGGCAATTTTTGTTAATTTTGAAACTTGAAAATTATTTTCCTTTCTTATGGCAAGAGAATTTAATCCGTCGGCAGCAAATCGTGCCGCTTATGATAAGTTGAGTGAAGCCCCTATTGTGGGTACTGTGCCGCCTCAGGCAGTTGAACTTGAGGAGGCTGTATTGGGTGCGTTGATGTTGGAGCGCGATAGTATTATCGCTGTGCAGGAGTATATCACCGCCGACACCTTCTACACCGAGGAGCATCGCATAATCTACAAGGCTATTGAGACTCTCTCGGCTGAGCTGAAACCTATCGACCTCTATACC